>JARLGT010000046.1 GCA_031292615.1 Coriobacteriia bacterium
CCTCGAGCGCTCCGAGATGCTGCAGCGCGAACGGCAGCAACATGATGCCCACGAGCAAGAAGCTTACGGCGTCGAAGATGGTCCCGATGCTACCGGTCAGCGCGTTGTCGGCGTTCGAACGCGCGTTGGACGCAAGCCCGAACAGAATGCCGCCCACAAACGCGCCGATGAAGCCGCTGCCACCCAACACCGCGGCGCATACGAAGCAGCCGAGCGCGATGGCCATGACTGCGATTCGGCGCCACGAGTCCAACATCGCACGAGCGCCGGAGAGCCGGAACAGCAGACCGCCCAATCCGCCTATCAGCGCGCCGCCCAGTATCCCGAAGCCGATCTGGCGCGCCATCTCGGTCACGAGCGCGCCGGTGTGTGCCGCCGTCGGGTCAGCGGCCAGGGCAAGCAGCACGAGGAAGATCGGCACGGATAGCCCATCGTTCAGGCCGCTTTCGACGTTGAGCCCCTGGCGGATGCTGACCGGCAGACGCTCGTCCGAGACCACCGCATCGCCAAGTGCGGCGTCCGTCGGTGCGAGCATCGTCGCCAGAAGTGCCGCTCCGACGAGGCCGAGATTGGGCATCATCCCGTAGGCCACGGCCGTTCCGATCACAATCATGGCAGGCAAGCCGATGCCCAGAAGCCGCAACGGAATGCGATAGCCGCTTCGAAGCGCCGCTAGGTCGATGCGCACGGCGTCGTGGAACAACATGAGAGCCAGGGTGAGCTCGGCGGCCGATCTGACTAGCTCGCTGCGGAGGTCTAGGGTGATCAGCCCGAAGCCGCCCGGCCCTACAAGGAAGCCGAGGACGATCATCGTCATCGGCATGCTGATCCACCAGCGGTCCAATCGCCGGGAAAGAAGTGCGTAGATCAGGATGAATAGCACGCCGACGAGCGTGCGGATGTCCTCCACTGAGCTCCTTGCCACGCAGATCTTCAGCCGCTGCTGAACTGCCCTGATGGTAACATTCGGCGGGGCTATGAATTGGATGCCGCGCACGACCGGGGAGGTCACGTGCCCTACATTCTCGCGCTCGACCAGGGGACCACAAGCACGCGCTCGATCGTGTTCGACGGCGATGGTCGACGGCTTTCGCAGTCGCAGATCGCGCTTCAGCAGATCTTCCCGCAGCCCGGATGGGTGGAGCACGACGCAGCAACCATCTGGCGCGATCAGCTCCAGACCGCCCGAGAGGCGATTGCTGAGGCCGGGATCGACGCGAGTGACCTCTCGGCGATCGGCGTCACAAACCAGCGAGAGACCGTCGTCGTGTGGAACCGCGCAACCGGAGTACCCATCCACAACGCGATCGTGTGGCAGGACCGTCGGACCTCGGACTCGTGCGAGGCTCTGGTCGCCGCCGGGCACGACGAGTTCGTGCGCGAGCTCACCGGGCTTGGCATCGACCCGTACTTCTCGGCGACCAAAATCGCTTGGATTCTGGATCACGTCGCGGGAGCGCGAGACGCGGCGCTTCGCGGAGAGCTCGCGTGCGGCACGATCGACACCTGGCTCGTGCACAACCTGACCGGCGGACGCGCGCACGTCACGGACATCACCAACGCCTCCAGAACGCTCCTGCTCGACATATCGACCGGCGAGTGGGACGCCGAGCTGTGCGCGCTGTTCGACGTCGTGCCGGGCCTGTTACCGCGAATCGTGCGCTCCTCCGAGGTCGTGGGCGAGAGCGACGCCGAAGTGCTTGGCGCCGCAGTACCGATTGGCGGCATCTGCGGCGACCAACAGGCAGCGCTCGTCGGCAACGGCTGCTTCGCGGCAGGCGACGTGAAGGCGACGTTCGGCACGGGTGTGTTCGCGCTGATGCACACGGGCGAGACGCGCGTGCGATCGAAGAGCCTGGCGACCACCATTCCTGCCCGAACCGGCGACCGCATCGAGTACGCGCTCGAAGGCTCCATCTTCATGGGCGGCGCAGTCGTGCAGTGGCTCGTCGAGGGTCTCGAACTCGGCGACTCGCCCGCGGCGGTGCAGGCACTGGCCGAGAGCGTCCCAGACTCGGGCGGCGTCGTGTTCGTGCCCGCGCTGACCGGGCTCGGCGCGCCGGAGTGGGACCCGTACGCGCGGGGCGCCATTTTCGGTCTGACGCGCGGCGCCACGCGGGCGCACATCGCGCGGGCGGGGATGGAGGCGATTCCACTGCAGGTGGTCGACCTTGTCGGCGCGATGGTGGCCGACTCGGGACACGAGATACCTGCGCTACGAGTCGACGGCGGCGTCACCGTCAACGTCTTGGTCATGCAGACACTCGCCGATCTGCTCGGCGTGCCGGTCAACCGCGCGCTCGTGCCGGAATCCACGGCGCTTGGCGCGGCGTACCTCGCGGGACTGGCGGTCAGCGTGTGGAGCGAACCTGGCGATCTGCCGGCACTGACGGGCGTAAGCCGCGTCTTCGAGCCAGCTCCCGACGCCGAGAATCGCTTTGCACGCCTCAGGACGCTTTGGGCCGAGGCTGTGACTCGGTCCCTGCGTTGGGAACGTCCCTGACAACGGGGTGCTGAGTAGTCGACGCTGGGAGCCAACCGCATGACCGACCTAGGCATCGACAGCAAGACCGCGACAAAGGAAGCGACGACCATCTTCCTCGTCGCCATTCTCATCGGCGCGATCTGCGGCTTGGCCACGTTCCTCTTCGTGGCCGCAGACCACCTTGGCGTCAGTTTCCTGTGGGACGAGCTGCCTCACCTGGTCCCTGGCGTGCCCTCGTGGGCCGTTGGTCTTGCTGTGGTCGCCGTCTTCACAATCCTGGCCACCGCAGTCGTGGCGATCTGTGGCAAGCGTCCGTTCGACGTGGGTGGTGCCGACGCCGAGTACAACAAGGACGGGCGCATGGAGTACCGGCAGTTGCTCGCCGGCGCGGCCTTTTCGCTACTCTCGCTTTTCTCCGGTGCTGCAGTCGGACCCGAAGCACCTCTCACCGACATCAACGGAGGCCTCGGCACGTTTGTCGCCGAGCGGATTGGCCTGAAGCCCGATCAGGTCAAGGTCCTCACGTACGCTGGAGTGGCCGGAGCGTTCAGCGCCTTCTTCGGCGCAGCTCCCATCGGCGCGCTGCTCGCGGCCGAGCTCATCAGCCCCATGTCCGAGACGCTCAACCGCACGGTGATCGTGTCTGGATTGGCCTCGGGCGCAACCGGATGGGTCGTGTACGAGTCGCTCGGCGGGCAGAAGATCCCGCTGCTGCTCCAGTTCTCCAACGTGACGAGCCCGTCGCTGTGGCAACTTGGCGTCGCGGTGCTGCTCGGCCTACTTGGGGCGGTGCTCGGGCTCGCCTATGGAGCCGCCTTCATGAAGTCGCGCCTTGCGTTGCAGCCGCTCAGGAAGCGACCGTGGCTTGCGGCCCTGGCCGGCGGTACTCTCATCGCCGTCGCATCGGTGGTAAGCCCGTTCCTGCTCTTCTCGGGCCAAGGGCAGGTGGCCCAGGCGATCTCGCAAGCGACCGCGCTCGGAGCGCTGGTACTGATCGCACTCGGAGTAGGCAAGCTCGTGCTGAGCATCGGAAGCCTGTCGACCGCGTACTTCGGCGGACCGATCTTCCCGCTGATCTTCTCTGGGGTCTGCTTCGGGCTGGCGGTCAGCCTGATCATCCCGGGCATTCCGCAGGGACTGGCCGTCATGGCAGTGTTGGCGGGGATGGTCTCCGCGGCTACCGTCGCGCCACTCAGCATCACGATCTTCTTGGCGCTGATGACAAACCCGGAACTCATCTCGGTCATTGCGATCGCGGCGGTCGCCGCGTTCATCGTTCGCCAAGCGGTCGCCCCAACGCTCCCGGGTGTCTATCGCGCGACCCGGGCCGCGGAGCATCGGGCGGCGCGCAAGAGCTAGTACGCCGCTCAGAAGTGGCCCCGCCACCCGAACGGAGTGCGCGCCAGACGTGCTCGGCTGGCGGCCTTGGCACGCCCTGTGCTACGCTTCTGCGATAGTTAGCGATATATCGCGTTATCGCTTCGACGAAAGGACACCTCATGGAGATGTATCACCACGACGACAGCTCATGCGAGCGCGGCGAAGGTAAGGGCCCGCGCGGCCACGGGCACGGCGGAGGGTTTGGCGGCTTCGGCCATCGCGGCTTCCGCGGACCGTTCGGACACGGCGGACATGGCGGCTTCGGCCCCGGCGGGCGCGCTCGTCGCGGCGACGTGCGCACCGCTGTCCTGCGGCTGCTCGCCGAGCAGCCCATGCACGGCTACCAGATCATCCAGGAGCTCTCATCGCGCAGCGGTGGCGCCTGGAGCCCGAGCGCTGGCTCGGTCTACCCCACCCTCCAGCTTCTCGCCGACGAGGGTCTCGTCACCGCCGAGGAGTCTGGCGGCAAGAAGGTCTTCAGCCTGACTGAGGCCGGGACCGCCGCAGTCGCCGAGATGGCCGACCAGCCCGCTCCTTGGGAAGAGGCCGCCGAGGGCGACACCAGCACTGACCTGCGCGAAGCCGCCGGCAGACTCATGCCGGCAATCATGCAGATCGGCAAGAACGGCTCGGCTGACCAGCGCACCCGCGCAGCTGCGGTCTTGTCCGACGCCCGCAAGGAGCTCTACAAGATCCTCGCCGAGGACTAGACCTCATCGCGAGATCACGCGACGCCCGCAACTAGCGCCGCCGACCGCAAAGGAGACACCACGATGCACGGCTTCTTCCCCGGCGTTTTCTTCTTCGCGCCAGTGCTGCTGTTCTTCGGGTTCCTGAAGATCATGTTCGTCATCCTGTTGATCGTGCTCATCGTGCGCCTGGCCACCCATGGCCGTCGCCACGGTGCGTACGCCCACGACGGCTACGGCTATGGCGGTCACGGCTATGGCTACGGTCATGATCATGGCCACGGTGGACCGCACGGCCACGCAGGCTTCGACGCGCCCGAGATGGATCCGCGTCGCGTCGCCGCGTGGCGCTACGCCGCAGGCAAGATCGACCGCACTGAGTTCGACCGAATCATGAGCGGCCTCGACGCCACCGCGCCGGCCCCCCCAACCGCACCGCCGAGCGCCCCGACGCCTCAGGCTTAGCGCGGCTGTCGGCTACACGCACCACCAACGCAGGCCCTGCTCGGCGAGTATGCCGAGCAGGGCCTGCTGGGTTCGTGAGTGGATCGGGGTCGGGCGGACGTGCCGCAGCCGATCGCCCGAACGTGCTGCTAGCCGAGACCGATCTCGCAGGTGGCGTGCTCGCCTTCGTTGACCATCTCGATGGCGTTCATCGGGCACTCGACGGCGCAGATGCCGCAGCCCTTGCAGTATGCGAGTTCGATCACTGGAGGCGCGCCTCTCGAGATGCAGGCGTCGGGGCAGTACACCCAACACAGCTGGCAGCTCTCCCGCCCCTGCTTGGCCGCCGAGCAAACCGCCGGGTCGATGACCGGATGCTTGCTGCGCCAGTCGCCAGTCGCTCCGGCCTCGCCGGACGCCGGCTTCGACATCGAGATCTGGCTCTCAGGGTCCATGCGCATCACTGTTCCGATTCCGGGTAGTGGCCGTGTACCTTGCACGGAAGTACGAGACCGGTGCCATCGAGAGTGTAGCCGCTACCGGTGGTTGGACACGTTGGGACCGCGGGCAGGTACTTCGGCACGAGATCCGCGACTTTCTTGGGAAGTTTGCTGTGATCCGCGTCGTATGCCGCGATGGCGCTCTCGATATCTTCCTGGTTCTTCCAGCATGTCTGCTTCTGACCCTCGGGCGTCTTGGCTTGCGCCTCGACCGCCTTCTCTATCGCCTGGGCGTCGATGCGCCACTCGTTGTCGATCTTCTTCACGAACAGCGTGTCGAGCAGCTGACCATTGGCGTCTTTGAGGGTGACAACACTTGGCGACGCCTCCGTGCTGGAAATCGTGTAGGTGGCAGGGTCGGATTTCTCCCGCATCACGATGTCCGCTCCCTGCCACGACCAGGTGACGGAGGCAGTGGGCGTGCCTGCCGCGGGCGGTGTCGCGGTTGCCAGGCCCATGTAGTTGGTCGGGTCGTAGACGAGCGCCTTGAGTCCCTCGATGTTCCGAGCGGCATCCGCGACGTAGAACTTCGCGGCGGTCTCCATCTTGGCCTTGCGATCCACGATCGGATCGACTGACTGCTTCGACGCCGAGCACCCAACTGCAGCAAGCGCGGTAGCAATCAGCAGTCCAAGGATGACGACGCGCAGCGTTCTTGCGGCTGCATTCTCTCTGCGGATAGCCAATTCGGTGGTTCCCCTCACTCGACGTTTTGGGTGCACTCGAAAGCGATCTTGGCCGCCTCGATGTTCTTGGCTGCCGCCTTGCCCGAGAACGCGTGGCCGATAGCAGCCTCGACGCTCTCCATCGTGATAAGCCCCGTGGCTGCGGCGATCGCGCCGAGAATCGCCGTCGACACCATCGGCTGGCCGCCCACGATCAAGTCGGCCGCCATAGCGGCCCCGGTCACGTCCGAGGTGACGACTCGGGCGTCGCCCGCGATGCCAAGCTCGGCGGCGGAACGGTTCGTGTTGACGATGATCATCCCGCCAGGCTCCAGACCGGCCGCTGCGTTGGCGACTCCCAGCAGCGAGTCGTCGAGCACGACGACGATGTCTGGCCGCGTGACCTGCGATAGCACGCGAATCGGCTCGTTGGCCAGGCGCGTCGAGGCCGTGATTGGGGCTCCTCGGCGCTCGGCGCCAAAGCTGGGCTGAGAGGTTACGCCAGCAAATCCGCTGTTGTAGGCGGCCTCGGCAAGGATCTTCGCGCTGGTCACCGCGCCCTGACCGCCGCGCCCGTGCCAGCGGATCTCGTACGCGGTCTTTTCGGCGACGGCCATGGGTCTCCCTCGGCGAAGCGGACATCGGGGCAATTGTACACGCGGCGCAGCAGGCGCCGACACCTGTCGAGTACCACATCGGTGCCACATTGGGTATCTGAATCCAAATGCCGCTGCGTCCTAGGGGGAACCTTGTCGGCTGAATCAAAGTCCGCACGCTCGCGGCGCATGCCGGCTCTACAGGGCATCCTGCCAATCGACGCGAAGCGCATCCCCATCGACATCATCGCTGGCATCACTCTGGCCGCACTCGCCATACCCGAGGTCATGGGCTACACGAAGATCGCGGGCATGCCGGTCATCACCGGTCTCTACACGATTCTGATCCCAATCGCGGTATTCGCGCTGCTCGGCTCGTCGCGACACCTCGTCGTTGGCGCCGACTCAGCCACGGCGGCGATCATGTTCGCCGGAATCACCGGGCTGGCAGCTCCGGAGTCACCGCAGTGGGTGGCACTGGCAGGCTGGATGGCCATCTTGGCCGCGGGGTTCCTCCTGCTTGGCCGCCTACTCAAGTTGGGCTTCCTAGCCGATTTCCTCTCGAGAACCGTGCTCATTGGGTTTCTCACGGGCGTGGGTATTCAAGTCGCGTGCGGACAGGTCGCCGGGATGCTCGGCGTGCCCAAGACCGGGCACGGGCCGATTCTCGAGGCGTACAACGCCATCATCGCGCTCCCCACAGCGAACAAAGCGACCATGGCCGTCTCGGCGGGCGTGCTGATCGTGATCGTGGGGGCTCGGCTGATCAACAAGAAGATTCCTGGAGCGCTGATCGCCGTCATTGGGGCGATCGCCGCAAGCGAGATGCTCAACTTGGCCGCAAAGGGCGTCACCACGCTTGGCACCATCCCCAGCGGGCTACCCGCCATCGGTCTGCAGGCTCTTCCAACTGCAAGCCAGTGGGGTCCGCTCGTCGCGACCGCAGCCTCGCTCTTCCTGGTCATCCTCGCGCAAAGCGCAGCAACGTCTCGGGCGTATGCGACCAAGTACAACGACGCATTCGACGAGAACGTCGACTTGGTCGGCCTCGGGCTTGCCAACATCGCGGCCGGATTCTCCGGGACGTTCGTGGTCAACGGCAGCCCGACCAAGACGCAGATGGTCGACAGCGCCGGCGGCCACAGCCAGGTTTCGCAGCTCACGACGGCGGCTCTCGTGCTCATCGTGCTGCTGTTCCTGACGAAGCCGCTCTCCTTCATGCCCAATGCCGTGCTTGCCGCGGTCGTCTTTCTTATCGGCGTCGAGCTCGTGGACATCCCCGGAATGCGCGGCATCCTCGCAGCGCGCCCGGTAGAGTTCTGGATTGCAACGGTTACGGCGGCGACCGTGGTTGGCGTCGGCGTCGAACAGGGCATCCTGCTCGCGATCGTGGTCTCGATGATCGCGCACATCCGCCATAGCTATCGCCCCGCTGATCGTCTCGTGACCTACGAAGACGAGCAGGCGCGGCTGCACGCGCTGGACTCCGACGCTCAGGCCGAGCCGGGCCTGCTTGTCTACCGCTTCGGTGCCAACCTCTACTACGCCAACTCGGCTGCGTTCGAGGAAGAGGCGATGGGGTTGGTCGGCCGAGCCAAGCCCGAAGCCAAGTACTTCGCTCTGGACGCCTCGGCGGTCGGCGATATCGACTACACAGCCGCTGAGATGCTCCGCCGACTGGTTCCCACACTCAAGGCGCGGGGAGTCACGTTCATCGTCATCGGCCTGGAGGATGAGCCGCGGCGCGAGCTCGCGGCGTCCGGGCTGGTCGACCTGATAGGCGCCGAGAACTTCGCCGACGGTCTGCATGACGTCATCAAGAAGTACCGGCCCGCCGGCTAGCGGACCCTGCAGGGCGTGAGCCCGTAGGACGACAGACGATGGTGCGCACCAAGCGATGGCCCAGGCTGTCGGTCGCGGCCGAACTGTGCCGAGCATGAAGAGCGACTTCAAGACGATCTTTTCGCTAGCTTGCCTTTGCCTTCTTGTGTGCCCCGTCGCAGTACGGCGGCGTCTTTGTGCGGCCGCAGTTGCAAATCTCCACAGTTGCGACCTTCTTCAGCTTGAACTTGACCGGCTTGGCACCCTTGCACGTGCCATCGCACCATGGCACGCGCTGCGTGTGGCCGCATGCGCACCACTTGTACCTGCCGGCGGCGAGTTCGGTCGCGAGCGGGAACGACTCGCCTTTCTTCACGTGCTTGAACTCGGGAATCAGACACCTGCCCCTGCGTCTTGGCAGGTCTCTTCGCCCTCGCTGGCAAAGACGCCGCACCCAATGCCGAGAGACTCCTTGGCCAGGTCGCGCAGGATGTACTTCTGGATCTTGCCGCTCGCGGTCATTGGGAAGCTGTCGACGAAGAAGACGTACTTGGGCGCCTTGTATCGGGCCATGCGGGCTCGGCAGAACTCCTGCACGTCGCCCTCCGAGAGGTCCGCGCCTTCCTTCAGAACCACAAAGGCGCCAACAACTTCGCCATACTTGGCGTCCGGCACGCCCACGACCTGCACGTCCTTGATGCCGGGCATGGTGTAGAGGAACTCCTCGATCTCGCGCGGATAGATGTTCTCGCCCCCGCGAATGATCATGTCCTTGATTCGGCCGGTGATGCGGTAGTAGCCGTCCGCGTCCACGGTACCGATGTCGCCCGAGTGCAGCCAACCATCTTTGTCGATGGCCGCCTCGGTGGCCTCGGGCATCTTGTAGTAGCCCTTCATGACGTTGTAGCCCCGGCAGCACAGCTCGCCGGGCACGTCGACTGGACAGTCTTGGCCGGTCTCAGGGTCGATCACGCGAACCTCGACTGCGTCGTGCTTGCGGCCGACCGTCTCGCACTTGCGCTCGAGCGTGTCGTCCGTCGTCGTCTGCGTGAACACGGGCGACGTTTCCGTCAGCCCGTAGCAGATGGTCATCTCGGAGGCGTGCATCTTGTCGATGACCTGGCGCATCGTCTCGACCGGGCACGGCGAGCCGGCCATGATGCCGGTTCGCAGCGACGTCAGGTCGAACATGTCGAACATCGGGTGCGCCAACTCGGCGATGAACATCGTGGGGACGCCGTAGAGCGCGGTTGCGCGCTCCTTCTGCACGGCCGCGAGAACGAGCAGCGGATCGAACTGTTCGACGCCCACCAGCGCCGAGCCGTGCGTCAGAATGGCCAGCACGCCCAGCACGATGCCGAAGCAGTGGAAGTATGGAGGCGGCAGGCAGATGCGGTCTGCCGTGGTGAGCTTCTGGCGCTCACCGATGTAGAAGCCGTTGTTCAGGATGTTGCGGTGGGTCAGCATGACGCCCTTGGGAAAGCCGGTGGTTCCCGAGGTGTACTGCATGTTGATCGTGTCGGTGTTGCTCAAGCCCGCCTTGGCTTGCGTCAGCGCGGCGTCGTCACCATGCTCGCCGAGAATGAGCAGCTCAGGCACGTTGTAGAAGCCGCGATGCTTCTCGGGGCCCATGTAGATGAGGTCCTTGAGCATAGGGAACTCGGCGGAGTCGAGATGGCCGCGCTGCTGCGTCATCGACTCGGGCACGAGCTCGCGCACGATCTGGACGTAGTCCACGTCGCGGAACGTGTCGATGATGGCAAGTGCCTTCATGTCCGACTGTTTGATGACGTAGGCCAGCTCGTGCGCCTTGTAGACCGGGTTGACCGTGACCAGCACGACGCCGATCTTGGCGGTCGCAAAGGCGATGGTGAGCCAGTCGGGCACGTTGCGTGCCCAGATGCCAAGGTGGTCGCCAGGCTCCATGCCGATGGCAAGCAGTCCCTTGGCCATGCGATCGACTCGCTCGTCGAACTCGTTCCACGACCAGCGCAGATCTCGGTCAGGGTAGACGATGAAGTCGGCGTCGCCTCGCTCGGCGACCTTGTTCTCGAAGTACTCGCCGATCGTCAGCTCAGTGTGCAGCTCCATGTGTACCGCCCCCCTACGCCGGCGCGTACACGACGGCCAGGATGCGTGCTGCCGTATCGCCGTGCGCTCGCAGCTGGTGCGGGACGATCGAGTCGTAGTAGATGCTGTCGCCCGGTGACAGGACGTGGAGGTCCTTGCCGTACTCGATCTCGATCTGTCCGTTCATCACGTAGACGAACTCCTCGCCCTCGTGGCTCGAGAGCGCGTGGCTACCGGGGGTCGCCGGGCTCACATCGATGAGGAACGGCTCCATGTGGCGCGCAGCCTTGCCCTCGGCGAGGCTGAAGAAGTCCAGCACGCCGCCGTCGCTGGAGGTCTCGAGGCTTTTGAGGCGCGCGACCTCCTCGGCGTCGTCCTTACGGGTGATGACGGGGCCCACACCCGAGTCGTCATCGAGTAGCGTGCCCAAGCGAACGCCGAGCGCGCGGGTGATCTTGATGAGTGGTGCGAGCGATGGGGCTATCTGCCCACCCTCGAGCTTTTCGATGACTGTAACGTCACAGTCGCAGCGCTCGGCGAGTTCCTCGCGTGAGAGCTGCAGCGACTCGCGTAGAGTCGTGATCTTGTTGCCGATGCGGTTCTCCTCGGTCATGAGAAGCCATCCCCTTCTGCCCCTGGAACAGATGCATGCGTATGAATACGCACATGGCAGCGTACACCGTAGGGGTGCGAGCGCGGTACTTGCGAAACGCCGAACGAGCCGACAGAGCGGCGGGCGGCGTGGCGAGGCGATGCGGGAGATTGGGAGAGAAGCGCCGACCGTGGAGCGCGTGCTGGACGCGTCCTCGGCGCAAGCGCCAGAAGAGGCCGCCCCAGATGGGACGGCCTCAACATGGTGCCATCGGCTTGGCTGCGGAGTTACTTCCTGACCTTCAGCGACTTGTAGGCTGTGTAGCCGACGCCCGCGCGATATGCGCGGATGCGATACGTACCCGCCGAGGACAACTTGACCGACTTCCTGTAGCGACCTGCGCTGTCGGTGTTCGCTGTCGTGCTGGCGGTCTTGACCCACTTCGAGCCGTGCCTGCGCTCGGTGATGAGAACGACCGGCTTTGTGCCGCTCGTCGCGCCGGCGCACATGCGGCCGCGTACGAAGAACGGCTTGCGTGCGCGCACGCTTGACGGTAGGTCGGGCGTTGTCTTCAAGACGTTCGGCGTCACTTGGATGGGGTCGCTCTCGGAGTATCCGAGATCGTCTCCGCCCTCGTAGACCGCCTTATAGTAGGTGGGCCGATCCGGCGTGGAGAGCGTTATCGCGGTGCCGGTGTTGGTATCCACGCACTTGTAGTCGCACCAGTTGTCTCCGTCGGCCGACACCAACAGCTTGAGCGTGCGATCGCCCAGAGCAGGCGTGCCATCGGCCTGGGTCAAACTGAGCGTGAAGGTGACCGGCGAGCCGTAGTCCGGGGTCGTGGTGTCGGCGGTCAGCTCGATATTGGACTGCTCGAGGCCCGAGACGTCCACGTCTGGCTTCAGCGCGGTGCCCCACGGAGAGCTGCCCGTGACGTCGAACGTAGAGCTCTCGCCCGGGTCCAGCGAGTCGGGCGGACACGAATCGAGCGTGTCAACGAACGCCGTGCTGCTCGCGTCGCGTTCGATGCCCGTGACGTTGAAGTCAGACATCGGGACAGCGTTGTTGTTGGTGACGGTTACGGAGTAGGTCCGCACACCCGAGCCATCGACCGTGGCTGGCCCAATACTGTCGACCGTCACCGCGAGCGGCTTGTCATCGGCGTCGCTTGGTGATGCGTATCCGGTGACGACCGGGGTCCACGTCGCGGGCACTCCGCACGGCCAGTCCAGATGGAACGCTGCGTACTCACCGGGCTTGATCGGCCCGCTGCATATCCACTCTTCGTCCTGGCGCTTCGTGCTCTCGGCCCACGAGATCTTGACGTAGTTCGGAACCACGGTGGCGGTCGTGTTGTTGGTCACGATTCCGTCCAGGTATCGCCCATCTTCCCCCGCGTCATAGCCACGTGCGACCGCCGGCAACTTGATCTGCAGGTCTTCGCAGGCGCCAGCCGTTCCTATGCCCGTCAGCGACATCATTACGACGACCAGCACCATCGCCATGAGAACTGCGAAGATTCGTCGCCCTCTCTCAAAGCTCATCGTCCGTGCTCCCTCCGTGGCGGCGCCGCCCCTGACGCCTACTACGTTCTGTTCGGAGTATCGTCTGGCGGCCGCGCTACACAACGATGAGCTTGTAAGCACGTGTGGTTTGCCTGTGACCTTCGTCACCTCTCACGCTGCGCTGCGGCCGCCCGCACTCGCGCGGGTGACGCGAAGTTGCGCCCGGGGTATCCACATGAGAGACATCCCCGGACGCCGTTTGGCGCCCGCGAGCAGGGAGAGGACACCTTCCGATGACCCCCAACAGCTCGACTGGCACGCCCGCCCCGACGCTCCCTACAGGATCGCGGGTAGTCGTGGTCGTCTCTCGCGGGCCCTCCCCTGGTCCGCGGCACGCGGCGGCGGTCGTCCCCGAGGTGGCCGGGCGACCCCAAGGCGACGCGCTCGAGCGGCTCCAGCAGTCGGGGCTCAACGCCCAGGTCTTCAACGACTTCAGCGACACTGTCCCGCGCGGCCACATCGTCGACCAGTTCCCGGTCGCCGGCGCGAGCATCGCGACCGACTCCGAGGTCGTCGTGCTCGTCTCCAGCGGACCCGCCGAGAAGACCGGTCCCACTCCCCTGCCCGACATCGTCGGCTTGGACGAGGCCGACGCGACCGCTCGCCTTCGCTCGGCGGGGCTCGAGCCGGAGATTGCTCGCGACTACCATCCCAACGTCGCCCAAGGCGTCGTGCTTGCGCAGCTGCCGAGCCAAGCGGCAGCGGCGGGTAAGCCGCGCCGCTCGCTCGCGTGGCTGTGGATCACGCTCGCCGTCTTGGGCGTCTTGATTCTTGCGGGCGCCGCGGCGGCCGGCTACTTCCTCTTCTCGGGCAAGCAGGTCTCTGTACCCAACGTCGTTGGGCAGACTCAGGCTCAGGCCGGGCAGACGCTGGCAGGCGCCCACCTCACGGTGGGCACGGTCACGGCTCGGACGGACTCCACGATGGCCGCGGGTACGGTGCTGGAGCAGAATCCGCAGCCTGGCGTCGAGATCGACCGGGACGCTGCGGTGAGCCTGGTGGTCGCCGGCGCCATCCCGGAGGCTCGGGTGCCAAGCGTCGTCGGACTCAACTCACCGGACGCGAAGTCCGCGCTCCAAGCGGCGGGCTTCGTGGTGGTCAGCTCCAACGACTACAGTGACTCGGTCCCAACCGGCAACGTGATCTCGCAGAACCCGGCGGCGGGGACGAGCGCGCCAAAGGGCACGAACGTCACGATCGATGTCTCGCTGGGCTCCCGAATCACCAACGTCACACTGCCCGACTTCACGGGGATGACGCAGTCCGCCGCAACGGACAAGGCGACGTCGCTCGGGCTGAAGACGCGCGTCTCCAACGAGTACAGCCCCACCGTACCCACCGGCCAAGTCGTAGCCCAGATCCCGGATGCCGGCCAGTCGGTGGCGCCGGGCACGACCGTCGGGCTGAGCATCTCGCTCGGCACCGCACCGGCGACTTCGGTAACGGTCCCGGACCTGAGTGGCCAGACCTCGACCAGCGCACAGGCGGCCCTTACCGCTCTCGGACTCGTCCCGGCTACGGTAAGCTGGGACGGCACCGGCAAGCCCGCCGACACGGTGGTGGGTCAGTCTCCGAAGGCGGGAGAGCAGGTGGCCCCAGCAAGTTCTGTCGTGGTCTTTGTCTCCTCGGGAAAGTAGCCACAACCGCATGACCGATCTCTCCCAGCTGACGCTGAGCGTTCGCTACGACGAAGGCGACGGCCCGGTGATGGTGCTGCTTCACGGCATCAACTCCGACGGCGCCGACTGGCGCCGCGTGATCGACACGATCGGCAGTGGCTACCGTTTCATCGCAGTCGACCTGCTCGGCTTTGGCGACTCGCCCAAGCCGGAGGACATCGAGTACACCGCGGACCAGCATGCGCAGGTGCTCGATCAGACGCTGAACGCGATCGGGGTGGACCGGCCGTTTCTACTCGTGGGCTACTCGCTGGGCGGGGACATCGCGATTCGCTACGCCGCGAAGTACCCCCGTCGCGTGCGCCGGCTCTTCCTGCTCTCAGCGCCCTTCTACCTGCCGCCCAAAGCCTTCTCCCGGGAGGCGTTCGGCAGACAGTACCTGCAGGTGATCGTCTTCCAGCGGCTCTGGAAGTTCGTCTCGAACTCTAAGAAGCGCGACAACCTGCTGTATCAGATCGTCGACGGCAAGGCCGAGGAGTTCGCGAAGGGGTTCCTGCGCACCGATGACGTGTCCACGCATTGGGACATCATGAGCAAGAACCTGCGCAACTGCATCGGCAAGGCGACGTTCGTCGACGACCTACCCAAGCTCGACATGCCGGTCACGTTCGCCCTGGGCATCCGCGACCCCATCGTCCATCCCGACCAGACCCCCGCCCTCAAGCGACTCAAGCCGGAGATCGACATCCGCCGCATCGTTGGGCTCTCGGCAGACCACTTTCTGCTGGTCAACCTGCCCGACACCGTCGCCGAGGAGATCATGCGTGATGAGGTCACCGGCCTTTCGGTGCGTTACCGAGCAGGAAAAGGCGAGCCCATCGTGTTCCTTCACGGGCTGCTCCAAGGTCCGGATTTCTGGCACGCCGTCGCGCAAGCGCTCTCGGCCACGCACGAGGTGCTGATGATCGACCTCCTCGGTTTCGGGGCGTCGCCTCGGCCGCTCTCCTACCGCTACCAGCTCTCCGACCACGTCGACGCGCTGCTCCACACGTTGGAACGCGAACTGCCAGAGGGGCAGCCCGTGCGAATCGTCGGCCACGGCCTCGGCGGGAACATCGCCCTTGGTGTGGCTTCCGCCGAGCCGCAACGCGTCGTCGATACGGTGGCCTTCTCGCCCCTGCTGCTCGACGCCGAGGCGATCGACAACCCGTCCTCGCCTGCCGCAGCGGAGCTGCTCGCACTACGGGATCGTCTCCGCGACATGATGAACGACCCGCGCACTCGTGCCGCCGCCGAGAACTCCGAGGCCGTCTTCGTCCCGATGATCCGCACCCTCGAGAACACGGTCCTCGCCGAGAACAACCACAAGCTGGTCTCGGCGGCCAAAAGGCCGATCACGCTGGTCGCACCCGTCGGCGATGGGATCGCCGACGTAGCCTACTTCCGCTCGCTGGCCGACGACCGCGACGACGTGCGAGTCGCGACGCCGCCCGGCGACAACTCGATGCCGCTCGACGACCCTGCGGCCACCGTGCTGCTGATCGAGCCAGGCGCCACGCAGCAGGCGAGCGTGGCTGCCAACCTCCCGCGGCCCGCAGCTCATGACGGACTCCGCCAACTGCGCATGGTCTTCGGCAGCGCCTCGAACGGCGTGCTGTGGCGCGGACTGGGCCAGCTCGTCTTGGGCATTGTGTTCACGCTGCTCAAGCAGCCCCATCCCCGGGTGCTCGCGTTTGGATTCGCAGTCTGGGTGCTGGTCGAGGGTGTCTCGACAATCGCCGGCGCGGTCGGCTTGCGCCGTAGCGGCAAGTCAGGCTGGATTCCGTGGTTGCTGATGGGTGCGCTGTCCTTCACTGTGGCGTGGTTGCTGCTCTCTCGCACCGAGCTCAACCTGTTCGTGCTCGGTATGGTCGTGCTGGGACGCGCTCTTTACACGGCGATTGCCGATCTCTACGTCGCCAGAAAGGTCTCCAGTACGCCGACCGCACGATGGCTGCTCGTCGCCGAGGGAGTGCTCGGCATAGTCATCGCGTTACTGATCGTCTTCAGCACGCACCACGCGTACTTCACCTTGCAGTACCTCCTGGCGGTGTACTTCACTGTCTCCGGCGTCTCGTCGATGGGCTACGCTCTTGCCAACCGCCGCGCAGTCAGGCGACGCGTTCGTGCTGGCTTGGCCCGCAGTCGTCAGGTCTAGCATCCACCCGCACAACCGAGGAGCTCGCTATGCCCGCAAAGCTCAGCGTTCGGCATCAACTCATTGCGCTCGCCCTCGCGTGTACGTTGGTGGCCACGATGTTCGCTTCGCCCGCCCTGGCCGAGATCGCTCCCGGGGCAGTCAAGCTCACCATGTCCGCGCCGATCGCAGTGCGCGCCTCGCACGCCTTCACGTTGCGTGGCACGGTCGCAGCACCTGCATCGCCGGGCGAAACAGTGACCGTCACGCTGGCTCTCAAGAGTGGGGCGGCATGGTCGGTCGCAGCCACATCGGCCGCGGTGATCGGCCCGAAGCGCACGTTCTCGTGCTCGCTGAAACCGGCGAAGCGCGGGCACTGGCAGGTCTCGGCGAGCCTGCCTGCGAGCAGCACGTACGCGACCTCAACCGCCACCGCGCAGCTCAAGGCGGTTGGCGCCAACGTCATCGCGCTGACGTTTGACGATGGGCCGTGGCCGACGTCGACCGCCAAGATCGTGACAGCGCTGCGACGCGGCGATGCGCAAGCGACGTTCTTCATGCTCGGCTCGCAGATCGGGTCTCGGAAGAAGATCGCCCAGTCGGTCGTGGACAACGGCAACCTCGTGGGCGTTCATAGCTGGAATCACGCGCTGATGGTGCGCAGATCCTCGGCGGTCAATCAGCGCGATCTTGCGCGGTGCGTCAAGGCGCTGCGTGCGGCGACTGGCGTGACTGCGCACTGGTTCCGACCCCCATACGGCTCGACCAACTCGGCGCTGAAGAAGGTCGCGGCGTCACAAGGATTGCGGCAGGTCATCTGGACCGTCGACACGCTGGACTGGAAGTACCGCGTCACGTCGTCGGTGGTCTCGCGTGCGCTTTCCGGCGCGCGCAATGGTGCGATCGTGCTCATGCACGACGGTGGTGGGCCGCGCGGCGCAACGGCGGCGGCGGTACCGATCGTCATCAGGAGGCTGCGCGCGCGCGGCTACGACTTAGTCACGCTCGACGAGATGGCGGCGCTCGGCTACAAGGTGCGCTAGAGGGACGGTCCTGCGGCTACTCGCCGAACAGGTCGACGGCCTCTTGCAGCACGTCGGGAATCGGGATTCCCTGCGGGCAGCGCTCCTCGCAACTTCCGCACTGTGTACAAGCCGAGGCCTTCACCGCGATGTGGCTGTAGCCGCGTCGCGCAGACTCGACATCGTCGTAGAGCGACGCGTTGTTGAGTTGCCGGATGCAGCCGGGTATGTCGACGCCGGCTGGGCACGGCAGGCAGTAGCGGCACGCGGTGCAGTCGGCGACGATGCGCGAGCGGTAGATGTCGCGCACGTGCTCGACGAGATCGAGCTCCTCGGCGGTGAGCGAGTCGGCGACGCCCTCATCGGCGATGCGAAGATTCTCGGCGAGCTGCTCGGGCGTGCTCATGCCGGAGAGCAGCATGCTCACGTCGGCGTCGTTCCACACCCAGCGAAGCGCCCACTCGGCGGGCGTGCGGTCGGCCTCGGCGCTCGCCCACGCGGCGGCGATGTCGTCGGGCACATGCCCAGCGAGGCGACCGCCCTTCAGCGGCTCCATCACGATGACACCCAAGCCGCGCGCGCATGCGTAGCGCAAGCCCCGCTCGCCAGCCTGGTAGTCGACGTCGAGCAGGTTGTACTGGATCTGGGTGAACGTCCAGTCGTAGGCGTCCACGATCCGCTTGAACGTGGGGAGGTCGTGGTGGTACGAGAAGCCGGCGTAGCGGATGCGCCCGTCAGCCAGCGCCGCGTCGAGGAACTCCGTGACGCCGAGTGCTTCGAGGTTCTCCCAGTACACGTCGTTGAGGGCGTGGAGCAGGTAGCAGTCGATGTGGTCGGTGCCGAGACGCTCGAGCTGGCCTTCGAGATACCGGTCCATGTCGCCGCGCGTCTTGACGAGCCAGCTCGGGAGTTTCGTCGCCACGTGCACGCGATCGCGGTATCCGTCGGCAAGCGCGTGGCCGACAACCTCCTCGCTGTGCCCGTGCTCGGTCATCGAGTTACCGTGGTACGGGTAGGCGGTGTCGACGTAGTTGACGCCTGCGTCGATGGCCGTGCGCATCATCTGCGTGGCCAAGGGCTCGTCGATCGCATCGGACTGCCCGCCGACTACCGGGAGGCGCATGGCGCCGAATCCAAGAACCGAGACATCAGGCCCGTTGGGGCCGAGCTTGCGATAGAGCACGCCGCGCGCCTTCTTTCGCCGGATTACCGCTCGTCACTCGTGAGCGCATCGCACTAGTTTGCGCCACTCATGCCCGCGCGCGCCAGAGCCGCGCTGATCGGGCCGGGTGAGTAGCCAGATTGCGCTCGGGTATACCAGCGCTAGGCCTGTCTCCAGCAAACGGTGCACCCGCAAGCCCTGTTCCACCGATTCCCGGCATGATCGAGGAGGTTTGCGCAATGGCCCAAGATGCGCGAAACGAGAGCGGCGAGGTCTCCCGCCGCGGGTTCGTAGGCTGGGCGGTGGGACTCGGAGCCGGATTCGTGGCGCTCGTCGCCGGAATCCCGCTCGTCGGGTCGCTCGCAGAGTCTAGCGCCGCCGCGACACCTGGCGACTACGTGCAGGTCGCCGACGTCTCGGGGATACCCGTGGGCGAGCCGTTCGGGATCTCCTTCGCCCAGGAGACCCAAGACGCCTTCAACGTCACGATGCTGCCGCACTCGGTGTACGCACTGAAGAAGTCCGACACCGAGATCGTCGTCTACTCACCGGTGTGCCCGCACCTGGGCTGCCAGGTTTACTTCGACCGAGCCGCAAACGAGTACGTGTGCCCGTGCCACGCGAGCAAGTTCGCCGTCGACGGCGCACGCATCTCAGGACCGACGCCACGTGGATTGGACACGCTCCCATCCAAGATCGAGAAGGGTGCCCTGTTCGTTCAGTGGGTCCAGTACAAGCCCGGTATCGCCGAGAAGACTCCGGTCTAAGGGAGGTGTGAATCGTGGCAAAAGCAAACGGTTGGTGGGAAAGCAGGCTGGGACTGAAGAGTGCGCTTCGCGCGACGCTCGACGAGGAGATCCCCGGCGGAGCCAAGTTCACATACGCCCTTGGCAGCGCGACGATCCTGACCTTCATCACCCTCGCGGTCACCGGCATATGGGAGCTCTTCTACTACGTGCCGAGCACCTCGGGTGCGTACAACAGCGTCAACTACATCCGCTACACGGTGCCATTTGGATGGCTGATTCACGGCCTCCACTTCTGGGCCGCCAGTGCGATGGTCGTTCTCGTCCTTCTCCATCTGGTTCAAGCGTTCTTGTGGGGCGCATTCAAGAAGCCGCGCGAGCTGACCTGGGTTCTGGGCGCGGCGCTGTTGATACTCACGCTGGGCTCGGTGTTCAGTGGCGGGCCACTCGGCTGGGATGAGAAGGGTTTCTGGGCCGCGAACGTGGGGGCAGGGCTCGCAGGCAGCATCCCCGGCATCGGCACCTTCCTGCAGGGGCTCGTCTTTGGCGGACAACCCATCGGACAGTCCACGCTCTCTCGGCTGTTCGCGTTCCACATCGCCCTGTTCCCGATTCTCATTCTGGGCTTGTTCGCGCTGCACATGATCGCGTTTCGCAAGGGAGGCGCAGCGGGCTCGATCAAGGAGAGCACCAAGAAGGGCGAGTTCTGGCCCGATCAAGTACTCATGGATCTGCTCGTATTCTCGGGCATCCTGACGGTGCTGGTATGGCTGAGCGCCACAGCGATGCCTGCCGTCAGCGGGCCAGGCGACCCGGTCGATCCCACCTACGTCGCACGACCGGACTGGCCGTTCCTCTGGCTCTTCCAGATGCTCAAGTACCTCTCCGGGTCGCTGGAGTGGCTGGGCTTCGTTCTTGTGCCGCTCGTGGGCATCCTGCTGCTCTTCGCCGTGCCGTGGCTCGAGCGCAAAGAGGCTCGCAGCCCCGCAAAGCGGCCCATCCCGATGATCGTCTTCGCCATCATCGTCGTCGGCATCTCGGCACTGACGTATCTGGGGGCCACGGCGCAGCCGCCGGCGGTCACAGCGCCTACCGGCACTCCCCCGCCGACCCCGGCCACGGCGCTTGAGACAACGCCCAACACGGGGCTGAGCGTCGCTTCGCACACGATCGGCTCGACGGAGCACGGTCAGGTGCTCTTCGTCGCATACTGCCAGCAGTGCCATGGCGTTGAGGGCAAGAAGGGCATCACCAACCCCAACTCCGCAGACGGCGAGATCCCGGCGATCAACCCGATCGATCCGGAGATCAGCGGCGCCGACAAGCAAGGCAAGATCGCCGACGTCCAGAAGTTCGTCGACGGCTTGGACAACTACCTGCAAAACGGCTCGTCACCCGACGCATCGCCCGATGGCGCGGACCCGATGTATAAGATGCCGTCGTTCGGCAACACATACGCGCTCTCGCAGCCACAGATCGCCGACGTGGAGGCCTACGTGCTCGAGCTCAATGGCGTTGAGAGGGTGGCGCTCCCGAATCCCGACGCCCCCAAGACGTACGCGCTGTGGACGCTCGGCGGGTTCTTCGTGGTCGCGGTCGTTGGCGGCGTGGCGCTCGTGGGTGGGCGCAAGAAGAGGCGATAGCCTGCGCGAGCGCCGCCCAAACGTTTCAGAGAAGAACGAAGGCCGTCCCATCTCGGGGCGGCCTTCGGCACTGCGTGTTCGCGCGCTGGTCGAGCCGTTGGCGCTAGCCCTCGCCGTCGATGCGATCGATGAACTGCTCCGCGTCGGACTCGGCGACCTTGCCCTCTGCCGAGACCATCTCGCCGCTGTGTCCCGCTAGCATCGAGCCTGCTTCAACGGCGATACCGACAACCTTGGCGACCGCGCCTCGCACGTCTTCCTTCAAGCGATGATCGCCGGGCTTGTCGGCCGGCGCCTCGGCTGGGCTCTCGGTGGGCTGTTCTGTGGTGTCGTCTGCCACGGTGGTCCTCCGCAGGTCATTGGTCGGGGTGCGAATATCGCGTGCTCCTATTGTAGCCGCTCGCGCAGCCGCCTTCACCGAAGTTGGCCGACGACGAGCGCCGCCGCGATCCACCACATGACGCATGCCACGATCACGTCGAGCACTCGCCACGCCACCGGCCGGCGGAACAGCGGCGCCAGGAGCCTCGCTCCAAAGCCCAGCGCCGAGAACCACACGAGCGACGCCAGCCCCGCACCGAGCGCAAACCAGCCGCGAAGCGCGAAGTCGTACTGGGCCGCGATGCTGCCGATCAGCACGACGGTGTCGAGGTAGACGTGCGGGTTGAGAAGGCTGATGCCCAGAGTGGCGCCAATCGCCGCGCGTGTCGTGAGTGCCGCTCGCTCGGGAGCGTCGGCCGCCTCAAGCGACTCAGGCCGCAGCGCCGAGCGCAGCGCCAGCACGCCGTGCACGCCGAGAAACGCCGCACCACCCCACGCAGCGATCGCGGTCACGAGCGGGAAGCGAGCGATGACCGAGCCAAAGCCCAGTGCACCCGCCGAGATCAGCGTCCAGTCGCACGCGACGCACACTGCAACGACCGCAAACACCTGCTCGCGGCGGATTCCTTGGCGCAGAACGAACGCGTTTTGGGCACCGATGGCGACGATAAGCCCCGCCCCGAGCGCAAAGCCCGAGATGACAGTCGCTATGGCGGCGGTATGCACCCGCAGACTCCTCGGGTCGGGCGCGGACGGGACTACATTGTCGCAGAAAGCAGAAGAGCCGCCCCCCGGCAGGGGCGGCTCTTCGAAGGAGGTGCGCAGTTAGCGTGCCTACTGCGCGAAGTATGCGACAACGGCGGCCTTCTGGCTGGAGTTCAAACCAGCCTTAACACCCATATCGGCAGCAATGCCCTGTGCACTTGAGGCCGAATAGCGCTTGCCGAGAAGACCAGCCTGGTGACAGCGGCCGATGCAGCTGGTCTGGACGACCTTCCGGCCGTCCGCGGCCGTCGGGCCGGCGGGTGCTGCGGCGGTGGCGCTCGCCGCAGGAGCAGCGGCAGGCGCGGGCGCCGGCGCCGCAGGTGTCGCCTGCGACACAGCGGCCGCGCTCGGGCTGCTCGCGAGGGTGCAGCCGGTCGCGCCAAGGGACAATGCGCCGACAGCGACAAGTGCGGCGGC
>JARLGT010000047.1 GCA_031292615.1 Coriobacteriia bacterium
CGAGATCGCGCGCGAGATGTGGGAGCACACGGACTTCTCGGCGCTCTACGACGAGCACCGGCACCTGTTCTCGATCGGCTACAACCTCAACGAGGGCCGCCTCGACAACAGCTACTACGACCTGCTGGCCAGCGAGTGTCGCCTTGCAAGCTTCCTCGCGATTGCCAAGGGCGACGTGCCGCAGGAGCACTGGTTCCGCCTCGGTCGCAACCTGACCAAGGTCCGCGAAGGTCGCGCGCTTGTGAGCTGGAGCGCGTCGATGTTCGAGTACCTGATGCCGCTGCTGGTGATGCGCGACTGGCCCGCCACGCTGCTCTCCGAGACGTACGAGACCGTGGTACAAGCGCAGATCGATTACGGTAAGACGCGTGGCGTACCGTGGGGTGTGAGCGAGTCGGCGTTCAACGCGAAGGATGCAGCGCTCACGTACCAGTACCAGGCCTTCGGCGTGCCGGGGCTGGGGCTGAAGCGCGGCCTGTCCGACGACGTCGTTGTGGCGCCGTACGCTGCACTGCTCGCGCTGCCCATCGCTCCGCGCGCGGTGCTCGCCGACCTCGCGGCATTCACCGCCGAGGGCGCCGAGGGCCGCTATGGCTACTACGAGGCGCTCGACTACACGGCGGGCCGCGTGCCGGCTGGCAAGACGCGCGCGGTGGTCAAGGCGTACTTCGCGCACCACCAGGGCATGGCGTTCATCGCGCTCGGCAACGCACTGGTGGGCGACCGCATGATCGGGCGCTTCCACGCCGATCCTGTCGTGGGCTCGGCGGAGCTTCTGCTGCAGGAGCGCCTGCCTCGCCACGTCCAGCTGGTCTCCCCGCACGTCGAGGAGGTCGAGAACCTGCGCTCGGTGCGCGAGCTCCCGCCCCCCGTCACCCGCAGCTACGCCACCGCCGAGACCAACGTGCCCGCGACGCACTTCCTGTCCAACGGCCGCTACTCCGTGATGGTCACCAACGGCGGCGGCGGCTACTCGCGCTGGAACGGCGTGGCCGTCAACCGCTACCGCGAGGACCTCACACGCGACTGCTGGGGGCAGTTCTTCTACCTGCGCGACATGGCGAGCGGCGAGGTGTTCTCGGCGCCGCACAACCCGTATCCGGCCACTCCGGACAGCTACAACGTTGTGTTCGCGCCCGACAAGGCCGAGTTCCGGCGACGCGATGGCGAGATCGAGACGCACGTCGAGATCTCGGTCTCGCCCGAGGACGACGTCGAGATCCGCCGCCTCACCATCACGAACCACGGCAGAACCACCCGCGAACTCGAGGCGACCTCGTACTTCGAGATCGCACTCGCTTTGCAATCCTCCGATCAGGCGCACAAGTCGTTCTCAAACCTCTTCGTCGAGACCGAGTCGCTGCCCGCCACCAACGCACTGCTCTTCTCGCGCCGACCGCGCAGCGCCACCGAGGCACGCTGCTGGGGCCTGCACGTCGTGGCCTGCGAGGTCGACGACTGTGCCGTGAGCTTCGAGACCGATCGCGGGGCGTTCCTGGGCAGGCTGCGCGGGGCCGACGATCCGGCGGCGATGGATGCGAGCGGAGCGCTGGGTGAGACAACGGGCCCGGTGCTCGATCCGTGCGCGTCGCTTCGCCGCACGTTCACCGTTCCAGCTGGCGAGAGTATGCGGCTGGTCTTCACCACCGGAGTCGCCGAGACCCGCGACGCTGCGATACGCCTGACCGAGAAGTACTCGGACCCGCGCAGTGCTCAGCGCGCGATCGACCTCGCATGGACCGCCTCGCAGCTCGAGCTGCGCGACCTGGGCATCTCGCCACAGGAGGCGATCACCCTCGAGCGACTCGCGTCGCGCCTCGTGCTCACCGACCCATTCTCGCCGCTCAAGATCAAGACGCCGGTGGAAAACGGCTTGCAGATGAGCGGGCTGTGGTCGATCGGCATCTCGGGCGACCTGCCCATCATGCTGGTGCGCGTCGAGGAGCTCGAGCATGCGCCGCTCGTGCGCCAGGCGCTGCTGGCCCACCAGTACTGGCGCCACAAGGGCCTGACCACCGACCTCGTCATCCTCAACACGCGCCCCACCGGCTACGCCGACGAGCTTGACGATCGCCTGCGACTGCTCGTGCGCACCGGCCACGCGCTGCAGCTGCTCGACAAGCCCGGCGGCGTCTACCTGCGCCGAGTCGACCAGATGCATCCCGACGTGCTCAACCTCCTGCTCTCGGTCGCCCGCGCCACCCTCGACGGCGACGGCGGCACCATCGACCTTCAGCTCAATCGCCGAGGCAAGCGTCCGGCCGCGCCCGACGCGCTGATCACCACCGCCGAGCCAGGCAGTGGCGGCTACTTCGCGCCCCAGTTCGAGCGCCCGGTACTCAAGTTCGACAACGGCTTCGGCGGTTTCGACGCCGAGACCAGCGAGTACGTGATCGTGCTGGAGGACAAGCTCACCACGCCAGCGCCTTGGATCGACGTGCTCGCCACGCCGGAGTTCGGCTGCACGGTGAGCGAGGCCGGCGTCGGTTGCACTTGGGCATTGAACAGCCACGAGAACCGCATCACCACGTGGAACAACGACCCGGTCAGTGACGGGTCCGGCGAGGCGATCTACATTCGCGACGAGGAGACCGGTGAGTACTGGAGCCCAACGCCGCTTCCGGTTCGCACTCCCGAGCCCTACGTCATCCGCCACGGTCACGGGCGGGTCACCTTCGAGCACGAGACGCACGGCATCGCGCATCGGCTGCAGTGGTTCATCCCGGCTAGCGACCCCATCCGCGTCTGCCGTCTCGAACTCACCAACACCGGCTCCGAGGCGCGCAAGCTCTCCGTCACACAGTTCGTGGAGTGGGTGCTCGGCGACTCGAGGTCGCGGGCGCAGCAGCTCGTGGTCACCTGGTTCGACGCCGAGACGGACATGCTCACGGCGCACAACCACCTCAACCTCGACTTCCCGGGCCGATGCGCGTTTGTCGCATGCGACCGGCCGCTTTCGAGCTGGACCGCGAGCCGCACCGAGTTCGTTGGCCGCAACGGCCGGCCGAGCCATCCGGCGGCGATGCGCGCCAAGGAGCTCGGCGGCCTGAGCGGTCGCTACCACGACAACTGCGGCGCGCTTCAGACGCACGTCGACTTGGAGCCGGGCCAGAGCGCGACCGTCACGTTCCTGCTCGGCCAGAACTCGACGCTGGAAGAGGCGCGCGAGTCTGTGACGCGTCATCGCGAGCAGGGCGCGCTGGACTCCGTCCTCGCCGGTTGCGAGGAGTTCTGGAGCGAGCTGCTGGACACGGTCCAGGTCGACACCCCGGACGACCAGCTCGACCTGATGGTCAACGACTGGCTCCTCTACCAGGCCACCGCGTGTCGGCTCTGGGGACGCACTGCGACCTACCAGTCCAGCGGGGCGTTCGGCTTCCGCGACCAGCTGCAGGACTCGCTCGCGCTGCTCGTCGCGCGCCCCAAGCTCGTGCGCGAGCAGATCGTCGAGGCGTCGCATCACCAGTTCCCCGAGGGCGACGTGCTGCACTGGTGGCAGCCCTACTCCGGACGAGGCGTGCGGACGCACATCTCCGACGACCGCCACTGGCTGCCGCTGGTCGTTGCCGAGTACCTCTCGGCGACCGGCGACGAGAGCGTACTCGACGAACGCACGGCGTTCCTCGAAGGCCAGCCACTCCCTATCGAGCAGGAAGACGCGTACGTGCAGCCCGCGGTGTCAGAGCAGGCTGCCACCGTCTACGAACACTGCAAGCGCGCGCTGGAGGCCGGTCGGCCGCTGGGCGTGCACGGCCTGCCGCTGATGGGTGGCGGCGACTGGAACGACGGAATGAACCGCGTCGGCCACGAGGGCAAGGGCGAGAGCATCTGGCTCGCTTGGTTCCTTATCTACGTGCTGGGCAAGTTCGGCCCGATCGTGGAGTCGCGCGGCGAGGTCGAACTGGCCGCCGACTACCGCGCGTGGAGCGAGCGCCTGCGCGTCGCTGTCGAGGAGCACGGCTGGGATGGCGCGTGGTACCGCCGCGCGTACTTCGACGACGGCACTCCGCTCGGCACGCACACCGCCTCCGAGGCGCGCATCGACGCGATCGCGCAGGCGTGGGCGACCATCTCCGGCGCTGCCGATCCCGAGCGCGCCTCAACGGCTCTGCAGTCTGTCGAAGAGAAGCTCGTCCGCCGAGAAGACCGGCTGATCGCGCTGCTGGCACCGCCATTCGACAAGATGCCGCAAGACCCCGGCTACATCAAAGGCTACGTCCCTGGTGTGCGAGAGAACGGCGGCCAGTACACGCACGGCGCACTGTGGGTCGTGCTCGCCAATCTGCTGCGTGGCGAGGGCGATGACGCCGCCGCTCTGCTCTCGCTCATCAACCCGATAACGCACTCGCTCACGCCCCAGGCCGCGCGCCACTACGCCGTCGAACCGTACGTGATCGCCGCCGACGTCTACGCCGCCTCGCCCCACACCGGCCGAGGTGGCTGGACCTGGTACACCGGCTCGGCCTCGTGGTTCTACCGAGTCGCTCTTCACTACATGCTCGGCTTCCGCCTCCTCGCCGAGAACGGCTCCCAGTCGATGATCGTCGACCCGTGCATCCCCAAGCACTGGCCGGGATTCACGCTAACGTATCGCCACGCCTCAGCGACGTATAACGTCCGAGTCACCAACCCCCGAGGCGTGAACCGAGGAGTGGCCAAAGTCGAACTGGATGGCAAGGTTCTGGACGACACAAAGGTGCCGCTAGCAGACGACACCCAGACCCACGAAGTCATCGTGACAATGCTGGGCGGCTAGGTGTTGGCGCGCTCCTGACCTGCGATATCGCGGGAGGGGTCCGAGGAGGTACCGCGCGCCGTTACGCAGATGGGTCGCCCCGTGGGCGACCCATCGAGCATGTCTGAGCACGGTGCCTCCTCGGACCCCTCCCAAGGGCGCGCTGGTCGCCCGCATTTCCCTTTTGCCCCCGCGCACTGTATAGTGCTCCCTCACGTGCGCCGAACCCTCGGCGCCTCACCCCGGACTCGGTTGTCCCTCGCCTCCCCTGTTGGCCGTCGGATCAGCTGCGTCTACACGCAGTGCTGCCGCATCGGCGCACAGGAATGGAGCGTTACAACTTGGGTTTCAACAATCTGGGCTTGGACGAACGCCTGCTTAAGGCCGTCCGCAACATGGGCTACGACGCCCCCACCCCCATCCAGGAGCAGGCCATCCCCGCCATAATCGCGGGCAAGGACGTCGTCGGTTGCGCGCAGACCGGCACCGGCAAGACTGCAGCATTCACGCTGCCGACCCTCCAGCGCGTCCGCCCCGGCAACCGCCGCCCGGTCGCTCTCATCGTTACCCCCACCCGCGAGCTGGCCGTGCAAATCGAAGGCGTCGCCAAGCAGGCCGCGCGCTCGACACAGCACAAGGTCGCCGTCGTCTACGGCGGCGTCGGCTACGGCCCGCAGGCCTCGGCGCTTCGTAAGGGCGTCGACATCCTCGTCGCCACGCCTGGTCGCCTGCTCGATCTGTGCAACCAGCGTGACTGC
>JARLGT010000048.1 GCA_031292615.1 Coriobacteriia bacterium
CGAAGCTGAGTGCCGGCGCCAAGCAGCTCGCTGGCGCAGCCTCGCAAGCGCATGCAGCCTCCACGCAACTCGCAGGCGCGGCCGAGCAGCTCGCGACGGGCGCCACGCAGCTCTCGAGCGGCATCGCGTCCGCCGAGGACGGCGCGACGCTCCTCGCGGCAGGGTCGGCCCAGCTCGCGGGCGGTACGGAAGCGCTGAGCGCGGGGGCCGGCAGTCTGAAGGCCGGCACCTCGAAGCTGGCGGCGGGCACGATAGCCGCTTCGTCGGGCGCCGCAAAGCTCTCTGTCGGCTCGGCGACCCTGGCCGCTGGCACCAAGCAGCTCGCGTCGGGCGCCAACAGCGCCGCGACCGGATCCACCACGCTGGCAACGGGCATCGGCCAGCTGAACGAGGGTGCCCACACGCTGTCCAGCGGCCTGCCCTCGGCAGCCAGTGGAGCCGAGGATCTGCGCAGCGGGCTGGCGTCTGGTGCCCTGGCGGTGCCCAACTACACCACGGCGCTGCGCAACAGCAACGACGACATGATGTCCAACCCGGTCGAGCTGACCACGCAGCGCCATGGCGAAGTGCCCACCTACGGCACGGGCTTCACGCCGTACTTCATCCCGCTGGCGCTTTGGGTCGGGGCGTTGCTGACGTTCTTCATCGTCAAGCCGCTGCACGGTCGCGCGCTGGCGTCGGGCGCCAACCCACTCGTAGTTGCGCTCGCGAGCTACCTGCCGGGTGCCGCGTTTGGCATCCTGCAGGCGATCATCCTGATGGCTGTGGTGCAGTTCGGTCTCGGCTTGAAGCCGGTCAACACGCTGGCGACCTACGCCTTCACGATCTTGGCGGCACTCGTCTTCACGGCGATCCTGCAGATGCTCAACGGCGCGTTTGGGGCGGTGGGCAAGCTCATCTCGATCGTCGTGCTCATGCTCCAGCTCACCTCGGCGGGCGGCACGTTCCCGACGCAGATGATTCCGGGCTTCTTCCAGGCCATCAACCCGTTCCTGCCGATGAGCTACGTCGTGATTGGTATGCGCCAGACGGTCTCCGGTGGGGACCTCGGCGCGGTCGCCCAGTGCGCGGTCGTGCTCGTCGCGTTTGGGCTGGGAGCACTGGCGATCACCACGTTCGCGGCGTGGCGCAAGCAGATGTTCACGATGGAGCGCTTGCACCCTTCGCTCTCGCTGTAGGGGTACAATCTGACCGTTCAGTCGGTTCGCCGAGGGAAGGCCCGACCGTATGTCGAGTAGGTCTGACGCCACCAAGAAGAAGCTCTTCGACGCTGCCATGGAACTCATCGGCGAGCGCGGGTTTACCGACGCGTCCGTCGACGAGATCGTCGAGCGCGCTGGCGTGGCGAAAGGCACCGTCTACTACCACTTCACGGGCAAGGCCGAGCTGGTCGAAGCGCTCATCATCGACCGCTTTCGCCCACTCGCCCGTGCCTTCCGCGACGCGGCCGCCGCGCACACAGACGATCCGCGCGCGGCTATCGAAGCGATCGTCCGAGCCGAACTCGAGTTCCTCTCGCAGCACGGCTCGTTTTCCAAGCTGCTGCTCACCGAGATGTGGCGCGAGGACCGCGTCTGGCGCGAGTCGCTCGTCCTGGCCCGTACCGAGCTGTTCGCCGTGATCAGCGACGTCATCAGGCAGGGCATCGCGAGCGGCGAGTTCCGCCCCGACATCGAGCCGGACTTCGGTGCCTCGGCGCTCTTCGGAATGACCGCGACCGTCGCACTTGACTGGCTCGCGTTCGAGCCGACCAAGCCGATTGAGACGGTTCAGGCGCAGATCACCAAGACCGCCTTCAACGCGATTCGACCCGACTAGTTCGCTGTCATCAGCTTCTCGGCTGCCGCCGCGAGCGCAGCGGCCTGGTCCTCGTCGACCTGCCCGCTTCCTCGCCAGACGATCTCGCCAGCCGAGTCGAGCAGGTAGACGTGCACCGTTTCGTAGTCCGGTATCTCCAGCGCCGTGATGAGCGCGGTCAGATCCGTGTAGGCGGTCAGCGTGTGCTGGCGCACGGCCAGGTCCGGAATGGCCGCCTTCATGCCGCCGTCGATGAAGAAGCGCCCGACGGCGTAGACGTGCGACATCGCCGGAACCTCCCACACCGAGATCTCGGGGTACGTCTGGGCAAGCGCATGCGCGTGTCGGCTCCAGCCGTCGACCAGCATCTGGTGCCAGCGTTGGAACGCCAAGATGATGACGCGCGGGTTGCCGGGCAGATCGTCGGGTACGCGTGTCGTGGCGCCCTCGAGGTCTTGAGTCTCTAGTGTCGGGAAGCGCATCGCGCCTGCCCCTCTGTTCCATGGGGCGGCGCGCCGATTCTTTGGCGCACTCCCCTGATTGCTTTGCCTACCGCCCCGAGTGTACCCCGCGACCGCCGCGGCGAGCCGCGCGATGACCGGAAGCCCGATGCGGTACATACGCTGAAAGCCCGCGCGAGAGGAGCGCTTCTCCATGCCCCAACCGGTCACCGTCGTCGCCAGGTATGGCCGGGCTGCCACCGCGCTTGCGGCGTGCGTGCTACTCGCGGCCGCGGCGGCCGGTTGCGCGGGTGTCGCGCCGAGCAGCCCCGGCGCGACTC
>JARLGT010000049.1 GCA_031292615.1 Coriobacteriia bacterium
GCGCGCTCGATGGTCTCGAGGTTGCGCTTGACCTGCTCGGAGTCGGTCGCTTGGAAGTAGGGCGGATACTGCATCAGCACGCCGCCCATCTTGTGTGCTCGGCGCAATGGATCTATCGCCTCAAGGAACAGCTCGAAGGAGCGCTCGTACATGCGGTCTTCGGGGTGGCGGACCCGGCCTCGGTTGGTCAGTTCGTAATCGTAGTCGCGCAGGTCGGGGTGGAGAGATCGCTCGTCGACGTCGTGGCCGGTCATCAGCCCGTAGGCCTTGACGTGGAGCGTGAAGCCGTCGGGCGTTCGCCGCGCCCAGTTCTCGGCGACCTGTGGTTTGGGGAGTCCGTAGAAGGTGGAGTCGACTTCGACGGTGTCGAAGCGCGCGGCATAGTAGCGCAGGCGACCCTCGGCGGTCGTGACGCCTCGGGGGTACCAGCGTTCGATCATGGTCTTGTCGGTCCAAGAGCACGTGCCGACGACCACGTCGCCCATCGCAGGCCTCCTTCCACGTCCTGACATCTTCCTACCCGCCGAGACCCGTGCCCTCCCGTTCGGGCCGCACAGCGTTTCGGGGTTGCGCTCCGGCGAGGTCGGGGTAGATTCGTGGGGCGACGCAAGAATGGCTGCGCATCCATCATCGGACCAGAGGAGGCGCCATGAAGCCGACCATCGACCAGGATCTGTGCATCGGCGACGGCGTTTGTGAGGACCTGTGCCCGGCCGTCTTTCAGATCGGCGAGGACGGCCTCGCGCACGTAATCGACGAGTCACCCAGCGAGGAGCTCTACGGCGAGGTCCGTGACGCCGAGGCCGCCTGCCCGGTTGGCTGCATCTCGGTGGAGGAATGAGCGAGGTCCCACAAGACTACGTCCTGCCCGACACCGACGAGGCTCTCCTCGCCGAGTGCGAGGTACAGGTGTTTCGCGCGACCGGGCCGGGTGGGCAGTCGGTCAACACCACCGACTCCGCGGTGCGGCTCATACACCGGCCGACCGGTATGGTCGTGGTCGGCCGCCGAGAACGCAGCCAACTGCGCAACAAGATCGACGCCGTGAGACGCCTGCGTGCGCGCATCGCCGAGGCGCAGCGGCCGCGGGCTCCTCGGCATGCGACGAAGCCGCCGTGGGGAGCGGTCCAACGGCGGCTCACCTCCAAGTCGAAGCTCTCTGTAAAGAAGTCGATCCGGCGCAAACCGGCCAGCGACGACTGACCCGCCCGCGAGCGCAGGGCGCGACGCGGGCACTCGAGCAAACGAGAAGGCGGCCCCTTGCGGGACCGCCTTCGTGCAGGTCGTACTTGTGAGCGCCGAACGGCGAGGTGGGAGCTAGACCTTGCGGACGTTGCTCGCCTGGAGCTTGCCGTTCTGACCGGTGGTGACGTCGAACGTCACAGCCTGGCCCTCGTCGAGGGTCTTGAAGCCATCAGACTGGATCTCAGAGAAGTGGACGAACAGATCGTCGCCATCCTCGCGGGAGATGAAGCCGTAGCCCTTGTCCGGATTGAACCACTTGACGGTACCTTCAGCCATGCCTGACTCACTCTCCGTCCCCCTCTAATGAGGGACAAAAAACGAGCGACGCCTGCGACGTACGCCTGCGCCGCGAACTCGGGACCTCCACTTGGTCCTTACGCGGTAGTTTCGCCCAAGATGCGCACGTTGTCCAACACCGATTCCGCACAGCCACTCGCGGGATTGTGACGTTGACCGAGGGGTCCGCGAGGCAGAAACTCAGAGGGCGCAGCGGGGCTGCGCCAAGGGGGCCAATCAGGGAGGGCGAATCGATGCGACGCATTCGAGCAGCGGCCGCACTCGTCTTGGGAGTTGCGCTGCTGATGTCGGTGGCGGGGTGCGCCACGATAGCGCAGCAGGCCACAAAGTCGGCCGTGGAGAGCGCAACCGGCGTCAAGGTCGACCAGAGCAACGGCAAGACCACGATCACCGGCCAAAACGGCACGCAGGCCACTATCTCCAGCGGCGAGAACAAACTGCCGGACGGACTACCCAGCTACATGCCTGCGTACTCTGGCACGATCAAGAGCTCCTCAGCGATCGCCACCGACAAGGGCACCAACTTCACGTTCTCGGTCATTACCGGAGACCCTGCTCAGACCGTCGTGGACTGGTACAAGCAGAAGTTCGCCGAGAACGGCTGGACCGTAACGGGCACGATCATGAATGGCGACCAGGGCATGGTCTCGGCCAAGAAGGGCGAGACCGACAATGCGGTCGTCACGATCGGCAAGAACTCGGACGGCAAGACCGCAATCGCCGCGATCGTCGACATCAAGAAGTAGATCGCGGGCACCAGCCCTGAAGCATGCGCACGAGGCCCCGGCGGAACTCCGTCGGGGCCTTAGTTGTCGGCGGGGGCGACCTGAGCGGATGTGAGGTGCGCGTATCGCCGAGACGCGAAATACCCCCACGTGGCCGCGAGCAGGCACGCCACTCCTCCGAGGATGATGGGTGCACGTCCACCGAGCATGTCGGCGAACCAGCCCGCGATCGGGCCGCCCACGAACAGGCCTCCGCCCACCACCATGGTCTGCAACGCGATGACTCGCCCGTGCATCTCAGGCTTGCCTTCGACTTGAATGATGGCCGTGGTCGAGGTCATGTACAGAATACTGGTCACGCCAACCAAGAACACTGCCGGTACCGCGAATACCGCGTTGGGGGCGAAGCCCAGAAGCAGCGTCGCAAGACCGAGCGAGGCAGCTCCAAGGATGATGTGGCGCATCTCGACCAGCGCCTTGTTGGCGATGACCAAGGCGCTGATCACAGCTCCGAGACTGAACACCGCGTAGAGAAACGAGTAGAACGTCGGTTGGCTGTGCAGTCCCAACGTGACGTAGAGCGGCAGAGTGACGTTGAAGTTGTAGCCCAGCAGGCCGATGACAGCCAGCATGGTGAAGCTGACCCAGAGCACCGGCATGTCCAGCACGTAGCGCAGCCCGTCGCGAATCTCGCCATTGACGCGCGGCTTGGGTGCCGTGCGATACAACTCGGCTGGGCGCATGAGGAAGATGCACAGCAGCACCGCGAGGTACGTTGCTGCATCGATCGTGAAGCACCACCCAAAGCCCAACGTGACGACCAGCAGACCCGCCAGCGCCGGTCCGAAGATGCGCGATACGTTCACGATGAGGCTGTAGAGCACCACGGCGTTGGGGATGTCTTCGGGCGGCACCATCTCGGAAACGAACGAGCGCCGCAGCGGGTTGTCGAACGCAAGCAGCACTCCGCCGAAGAAGCCCAACACGTAAAGGCCGATCAGCGGCGGATGCGGCATGAACGCCAGAATCGCGAGGCAGACCGACTCGGCCATCTCAAGGCTTTGGGTCCACATGAGCATGTGGCGCTTGTCCGACCGATCGGCGATCGCGCCTGCCCATGCCGAGAGGAACAGCATCGGCCCGAACTGGCAGGCCGCCAACAGGCCGACAGCCACTCCGCTGTTGTTGGTCAGGTGCATCACGAGCAGCACTTGGGCGACGTTGGTGAGCCAGTTGCCCGTGTTCGAGATCGTCTGGCCTATGAAGAACAGCTTGAAGTTGCGATTGCGCAAAGACAGGAACGTCTGGCCCAGCGTTCTGCCCAGCAGCGATGTTTCGACGTCCTCGGGAAACGCTTGGCTCACTGTGGGCCCAGCAGTGCGGGCAGCTCGGCAGTTGAGATCACCCATGCCTGCCGAGGAAAGACCTTGTGCATGAGCACGTCCTGGACCTCAGAATCCCGGTCGGCGCAAGCGTCCTCGAGCACGTAGATGCGGTAGTCGTGGTCCGCGCCATCTCGAACGGTCGAGAGCACGACCCCACTGGTGGAGACACCCGCGAGAACGAGCGTGTCGATGCTCAGCGCGCGAAGCTGCTCCGCAAGATCGGTGGTCGAGAATGCACCAACTCGCGTCTTACGCACGACTATGTCCCCCGGCTGCGGAGCGACCGCTTCGTGCACAGCCGTGCCGGGCGTCCCGTCGTCCATGCGCCGACCGGCCATCGCCGTCGCCGAGAACCCCTTGTTGGTCGCGGGCACGGCGGCATAGTCGGCCTCGGCGAAGGCGACGCGAACGTAGCCGATGTACATCCCGCGCGTCCTCGCGATGGCGATTGCCCCACTCGCATGTGCGAGCAGTTCGTCGAGCGCCGGCAGGCTGCCGATGATCGCGGGCTCGTAGTCCATCACCAGAAGGATCGAGTGGCTGGGGTCGATGGTTGGGACTGAATCGGTCATGGGTTCTCCTCGGGTCGTTTGGGAGTTCGCGCTAGGTGTCCGGCGGCGGAACGTGGGTCCGCCGCGTTGAGAGTTGGGTCAGCAGTCTGATTCGGCGAGCCGTTCGATGATCTCGACCGCCGCGTTCAGGGTGGCCAGTTCTTCGGCATCGGCACTCGACTCGATCGCCCGAGCCAACCAGGAGCCGCGGGAGGCAAACACCGACCGGCGCAGTTCGCTCCCGGCCCCCGACAGACTGATGAGTGTCTTGCGGCCGTCGTTCGGATCGGGCTGCGACTCGATGAGGCCCTCTGCTTTGAGGTTCGCAAGGCCTTGAGCGATGGCCTGCTGACTGACGTGCTCGGCCACGGAGAGAGCCGCCGCCGTCGCCGGGCCTTCAGAGTGCAACCGCTGGAGGATGGAGATCTGCGAGAGCGAGAGCCCGAAATCGCGGGCGCTTGCCTCCTCGCGAAGCCGCGCGCGCAGCCGCACGAATGCGAGTGCGAGCCAGATGGCGGTGGAGTTCGGGTCGCTCGGGGTTGTTGTCATGACTCGAGTCTATAGTCCACAAGACGCTTGTGCAAGTTGCTTGTATATCAGTTAGTGCAACTCCGGGTGGGCTACTTCCTCAATCCTGAGCGCCGTCGGGCGTCATCAGAAGTTCGACCAGCTGCTGGCGCTCATCGGCTGAGCTGCGGAACGGCACGCGCAACGGCAGGGACTCCGCCTCGGCCTTCTTCATGTACTGCTCGGTCGTGCCAATCACCCGGGCAGGCACGCCCGCGGCGACAACTCCGGCCGGAATCTTGCCGGTGACGACCGACCCCGCCCCGATGATCGTGCGATCCCCGATGTCAGTGCCGGGCAGTAGGATCGACTCGGCGCCAATGAAGCAGCGGCTTCCGATGCGCACGGGCTTGAAGCGATTCACCTCTGGCTTCGAATCCCCGAACGCCCATATGCCGCCGTCATGAGTGAAGAACTGAACACCGGAAGAGACCAGAGTCTCATCGCCGATCTCGACCAGGTACGGTTCACTGCCGAGGTAGTCGATCAGCAACCTGCACCCATCGCCGATACGCGCGCCCTGCTTGCGGAACACCGCGCCGCGAGTGTACTCGCCGGCCAGCCGGACCCGCAGCCACCAGGCGACACTCTTGAGCCTTGTCCACATTGGACAGTCCCCCCGTCGTCGTTCGCGTGTCAAACCGATGGTCTACAGTCGGTTCATGGTGATCGGCAGCTTGTTGGCTGCGAGTACCCGAAGCGGCCCGGTCCCGGTTCTCCCCTAGGCTGCACTCCCTCGTCACGATGCGTGGCTCTACCGACCGTTGTCAATCGCGGTGGGCCAGAACCGCGGCGCACGGACTGCTGGGGCCAGCACGAATGCGGGGTTGCGCGAGACGCCAAGCGGTGGCGCCATCCGCGGACCGCAATCCGACAGCCGAGGCAACGGCGAGGCCGAATCACCAGAGGCTCGGTCGGCGTGAGCCGAACCGAGCCTCCGAACTGCGCTTTTGTGGTGGGCGATGGTGGACGCGCTCAGAACCTGAGAACGGCCTCGCTGTGATTGCGTTTCAACTGTGCAACAATCTGTGCGCGAACAAAGTTGGATCGGAACACCGCTGAGGTGGCTAACGGGTGCCGCTATATGGGGGAGATCTTTCGTGACTGATTTGTCCAACGTCGAGCGCGGTGCCTCCAGCTCGCGTACGGAGTCTACTGAGCTGTGCGGTTCGCTCGTGCGGTGGTGGCGTGGCATGCCCGCGACCGTCTTCAAGTGGGCGTTAGCAATCGATGCGATCTTCCTTGCGCTGTACGTGCTGTCTTCGGCGTTCGCTCGCGGGAGCGTGGAACTCGTGTTCCTGTTGAGCCTCGAAGCTGAGGGCAACCCGCCCTCCTGGTGGTACGGTTCCCAACAGCTTCTGGTCGCTCTCGCCTTCCTCTTGCTGGCATCACAGCTGTTCGCGTCCGACGAGCGAATCCGGAGATTCCGCTCGCTGTTCCTGGTATCCGGACTGGGCTTTGGTTTCATTTCGCTGGATGAGGTCGGCGAGGTTCACGAGATCGGCTCGCGTGCCCTGGTTCGCTTCAAGGCCCTCGGCGCCTTCACCGAGACTGTCGAGCATTCGGTGTTCCACATCAAACAACGCATCCACGGTGGCGGTACGTGGATTGTCGTGTACGCCATCATCGGAATCGCGCTGCTGTTCTGGCTCGTGCCGCAAATCATCAAGGCGTACAAGGTCTGGCCGAAGGAGGTCGGACTTGTAGCAATCGGATTCGGTATCTTCGCGTTCTCGGCGGCGGTTCTCCAAGTCGTTGGCTACTTCACCAAGGTCGGGACGCTGCGCCACTATGTCTACGTGTTCGTCGAGCAGGGGTTGAAGATGGGTGGCATGTCAATCGCGCTATTTGGCGTGCTGCTCGTCCTCAGCGCCGGAGCGATACGGCTCACCGAAGCACTCGCTGGGACCACGAGCAGCTCGGTCTGATCGGGCGTGCACGACGTACCAGAGCAAGATCCCCGATGCCCTCACCTCCCTCTGAGGAGCACAAGACCCCCACTCGCATCTTCTCGTGTAGTGGTCGCCTGCGCTGCTGGGCGATGAGGGATTCGAACCCCGACCTCTTCCGTGCAAAGGTGCGCCAAGTAGTACGCTATTGCCCGTCTCTGTCCGGTTTCCGCAGCTCAAAGGCCATATCGCGACACTAGCGGACGGGCGCGAACACCCACGGATTCTCACGCGTTGCTACATGCCCTGGTCGATTGCAACGCGGTGCGGACGCTTGCCTTTCGTCTCGGACGACTGCGCCCGGCCGTTTCCACCACACCATCACGGGCCGTCCTGACCTCTCGGCGATCCCCAAAGTCATAGGTCGATGACGGCATGGCGCACCAAGGTGCTGGGCCCGAGCCCAAGGCGTTGCCAAGCGCCTGGCTGCCCATGTCTTCGGGCTACTACCGACGAAGCACCAGACGCTGCCGCACCACCAGGACCAGCCCGACACAGCCAAGCGATAAGGCGAGCATCGCCACCAGCTCCCAGTTCGGCCCACCGGTCGCCGGCCCGGAGCGAACCTGGCCCGACATCATCCCCATCCCGCAGGTCATGGCGTAGACGCCCTTGGTGGTCGATGGCAGGTCGATCACCGTCAGGCCGTTGGGCTTGAGATTCGCCCTGACCCCAAGCCTCGGGATGACGAGCTCATCGGAGCACGAGACGTTCTCCTTGCGGTCGACGATCAGCCGCACGGGGCGCCCTGATGGGATGTCGATGGTGGACGGCACGTAGGTCGTGTTGACGATTGCGAGCCGGGCTTCGGGCACGCCGTCTGCCCCGACGTGCAGGTTGCTTCCCGACCCATCCCCGCGCAACGCCGCCACGACCGTCCGCGCGGTGATCGGTGAGCCAACAAGCGTCGCCCCGCGGTCCAGTGTGACCGCGCCGAGCACCACGATCGCGAGCGCGGCCACCACGAGCATCCGCTTCTTGAGGCGGGCGCTCACATAGCCCGAGGCCACGCCCACGCCGAGCATGACGGGCATCGTGCCCAAGCCGAAGCCGAGCATCGCGAGCGCACCGGCGGACGGCGCGCCACTCGTGGCCGCCGCGAGCTCGGCGACCTGGAGAGCCGCACACGGCATGAGGCCGGTCAGAAGGCCAAGGGCGATCGGCACGCCGACGCGCGCCGCCCCGCCGCGCGACGCCGACTCCTCGACGCGACGCTCCACTCCCCCGACCCACCGAGTGAGGAAGTGCGGAAGGGGCACCCGAATCCGGCGCAAGGACGGCACGAGCCCGGTCGCCGAGACCCCGATCAGGATCATGAGCGCTCCAGCGACGAGCATGGCCCACCCACGGACCCCGCCGAGGTCCAGGACCGACCCGATCGCGCCCATCACCGCTCCGACGAGCATGTAGCTGACGATGCGCGCCGATTGATACGAACCGTGCGCAAGCACTCGCTCGCCGAGAGGGGCGCCTTCGTCTCGGACCGCATACGTCATCACCAAGGGGCCGCACATGCCGACGCAGTGCAGGCTGCTGATGAGCCCGAGCGCGAGCATCGAAAGGAACAGGGCCATCGGGATTACGCCTGAGCCTGTTCGCAGCCGCATGTCGCTGACCCGACGCTGACAAGAGACTTGAGAGCACAGGGCATGCGGAAGTACGTGACGGTCATGCCCTGCGGATACGCCGGCCGCAGAACCGGCGTAAGCATCACGACGCCGTGGACCCCCGCCCGGCTCAGAAGCTCGAGCGTCTCGGCCACCGCGGGCGGCGCCACCGCGACCAGCGCGATGCGGATCCCAAGCTCGGCCGCCACATGCGGGATGTCAGCCAACGCGCGGATCGGCTGGTCCCCCACGAGCGCGCCCACGTCTTCGGCGCGCTCCGAGAAGAACACGGCCGCCCTCAGACCGAAGTCTCCGGCTGGGAACGTGACGGCGAGCCCGCGCAACACGTCTTGGTTGCCGATAGCCGCAAACGGGTGTGCGGCGGAAAGGTCGAGATAGTCGCGCAGCGCATCGTAGAGTTCGCGGGTGTCATAGCCCGAGCCGGGCCGCCCCTTCGTAGCAACGAAGGACAGGTCGTGGCGGACCGTCTCCTCGCTCAGGCCCAGCTCCTCGGCGAGCGCGCGAGAGGTGATGCGCGCGGCACCTGAGTGCTGCAGCTCGCCGAGGAAACAGTGGTAGCGCGAGAGCCTCAGCACGGTGGACTCCGGCGCGCGCCCTTGCTCGGTCACGAGTCTCTCCTTCAAGCCGCTCACCTTGTCTGATCGTCAGACCCTAGCGCACCGCGAAGCGCACAGACAACAAGCTTTGGGGCCACCTCGACCTGTGCGCCGCGCACCGTTAGAGATGCCCGGGTTCGGTAAACAGATAACGAAGTCCGTGGGATCGCCACGCGGGCGCCGATGGAGTTTGAGTTCGCAAAGCCCTGACCACAAAGGAAACGACATGAAGAAGGTCGCTCTCCTCCTGGCCGTCTCGGCGGCCGCCTGCCTCCTGGCCTCCGGATGTAGCAGCGCCGCGCAGACAACGTCTCCCCCGGCTCAGGCGCCGGCTGCGTCTATGCCAGCCAGCGCGCCGGCAACGGCCTCTACCGCGGGCGGCGGGTCGATGAGCATGGGCTCGGGCACCGACTCCGCCACCCCAGTCGCCGTGACCGGGACAGCGCTCGTCGGCCAGAAGATCTTCCTTGAGGGCACGACTCCGAACGGGCCCATCAAGTTCACCGGCGGAAGCACGGATGTCGGCAACGGCGCGTGCGCTAACTGCCACGGTAAGAACGCCGGCGGCGGAGATGGGCCGATGATCTCGTGGTCGATGCTGAGCATGAAGGGCTCGACGATGCGCAACATGCCGAAGTTGTCATACGCATCGCCTGAGCAGGTGGTCACCGCGATCACCGCCGGAACGCGCCCCGACGGCACGAAGCTCAAGGCGAATATGCCGCGCTACCAGCTCAGCTCGGCAGATGCGGCCGCCGTCGTGGACTACCTCAGAGCGCTCAGGTAGTACGGCGCAAACGCACGTGCCGGCGCACGTGGCGCCCATGACATGCAGTGCCAGGTGGAACCAGCGTCCGGTGCCTACTGCGTGTGGCCACCATGCAGGTGCATGTGGGCATGCGGGTGAGCGTGCTCGGCACCGCTCGCACCGTGCCGGTGCGCGTGCTCGTGGATGAGATTGACCTCGAGCAACAAATCACGCTGGCCAAGAACGTCGCTCGGCGCTCCGTCCGCGACCACGACGTGTTCCTCGGAGAGGACGATCATCCGGTCGCACGATTCCTCAGCGGCCGAGAGGTCGTGCGTCGCGATCACGACCGTGCGGCCTTCTCGGCGCATCTCGTCGAGGATCTCGAGTAGCCAGACCTGGCTGCGGGGGTCTAGGGCATTGGTGGGTTCGTCCATCAACAGGACGTCCGGGCGCATCGTCAGGACAGCCCCGATGGCCACGCGCTTCTTCTCGCCCCCGGACAGTGTGTAGGGAGCGCGGTCGAGAAGCTTCTCGAGGCGCAGCCCCCGCGAGACCTGCTCCACGCGCTCGAGGACCTCGGCCTCGCCGAGGCCGAGCTGGAGCGGACCGAAGGCCAGCTCGTCGGCGACGTTGGCGCAGAAGAGTTGCACGTCAGCGTCCTGGAAGACGAAACCCACTCGCGAACGGAACTCGCGCCGAAACGCGGGCTCCTCCAGAGTCTCTTCAGTGAGTGGCTTGCCGAAAGCGCTAATGGTGCCAGATGAGCAGAAGACCAGGCCGTCGAGAGCCTTGAGCAGTGTCGACTTGCCCGAGCCGTTCGCCCCCACGATCGCAACGTGCTCGCCTACAGCAATGTCGAGAGTGATACCGCACAGAGACTCGACACCGGCGCGATACGCTTGGTGCACGCTCTCAAGCCGAAACGCTGATTTCGTCGGCTCCGCAGGGCTCATCGGGCGATCATCCTGTCCAGTCCGAGGGTCAGCGCGCAGAATACCAACAGACCGACGGCCCATGCGGCGTCACGCCACGTCATGCGCAGGCGACGCAGGGTCGGCCAGTGCCCCGAGAAGCCGCGGGCGAGCATGGCGTCGTAGACGTCGTCGGCGGTCTTGAACGACTTGCTCGCTGTGAACGCCATCCGGTCGATGACCCACTCTCTGTTGTCGGTAGCAGTGCCCGCGCTGAGCATGCGACTCTCCCGAGCAAGATGGATGTTCTCGACAGTGCGCATGAGCGAGACGATCTGCTGCTGCGTCATGGCAAGCGTGGCCACGATGACATCGGGCATCTTCAGCGCCGTGAGCGCGCCGAGCAGGTCGCTCCAGCGCGTCGTCCACACGACGAGCAGTCCGATGCCGGCGCCCGCGATGACCCGCAAGATGAGCCGAGCAGCGACGAGCACACCCGGCATCGTGATCGAGGCAGCGCCGTGGCCGAGCAGCGCGGGTCCCGGTGATATCCATCCCGTGATTGCTGGCGCCGAGAGCATCACCGCGAAGAAGCCGGCAGTGGCCCACACGCGGCGCGAGAACGCGATGGGCGACACGAAGGAGGCGGCGGCAAGCGCCGCGGTCGCGACGATGACGACCACGATCGCCGGTATCGAGTGCAGGAAGCTGACCGTCACGGCGAGAAGCAGCACGGTGCCGAGTCGAACCCGCGGGTCGAGGCGTTGCAGCAGCCCGGGCTTTCGCGCGAGCTCCTCGTTCTCGAAGAGCTCCGCGATCGCGCCGTTGATGATGTCGGCGGTACGGCGAGCAAGCGAGCGCCGGCTCTTTCGCCGGTGCTCGGAGTGCTCGCCGATATGGGCGAGGGCTGGTAGCACTATCCTGTGTGCGGCGCGGCGGTGCCGTCATCCGAGCCGTGTGAGAGCAGTTTGCCCAAGCCCCACGCAACTCCCCCGATGATCGCGCAGCCGACGACGGCAGCAACGACGTAGCCGACGTAGGGGTTCTTGATGAACGTTGGAGCGTAGTCGGGCATCGCTGCGGTCCAAATGCCCCCCAGCTTCTCCATCCCCGCGGGCACGAAACCCAGCGTGGCTTTCAGCTGCTCGGCACTCCACTCACCCCACGCCGTGCCTGAAGCGAGCAGGCCGATCGGCGTGAGGAGGATGGCGGCGCCGAGTCCGGCCCACAGCCACGTCATCGGCTTTGAAGCTGGCTTCATTTCGAGCAGAGCCGAGTCCTGCCTGCCCAACACCGCCACGACCCCCATGGTGATGGCAGCTTCCAGCGGTCCAAACACGAGCGCGTGCGAAATCATCATCGCAGGAATGGCAACAGCCAGCGGGTAAGGCGCGTAGAGCGGCTGCCCGGAGGCGGTGTGTGCGATAAGCGGCTGGATGCCGAATTCGATGCCGGCCGCAGTAGCGGCGGCGACCATCCCGACCCATGAGCCGACTCCTGCCGCGGCGATTCGGCGCCCCAACCCAGGCGCCTTTCCGGCTACCAGGCGGTAGATGTAGTAGCCCACGAACGGCATGATGACAGCCATGTTGAAGCAGTTGGCCCCGATCGCTGTTATCCCACCATCGCCGAACAGGAGCGCCTGGGTGACGAGTGCGATCGACACCGAGAGGCACGCTGCCCATGGGCCCAAGAGGATCGCGATCAGTGTCGCCCCGACGGCGTGCCCAGTCGAGCCTCCTGCGATTGGCACGTTGAACATCATGATCACGAACGAGAACGCCGCACCCAACGCCATGAGCGGCACCTGTTTGGCCTTGAGCGTCTTCTTGACCTTGACCGCGGCTACCGTCCATATCGGGATGATCGCAACGTCCAGGACTGCGTAGGTTTGAGGTCCGAGGTATCCGTCAGGGATGTGCATGCTTCATCCCCCCTACAGGTGCCGGCCGGTAGTGGTGGTAACGAGCTTGCCGTGCTTGACGCCTTTGGTGCCAAGGAGTGTCTCGGCTATGGCCCGGATGTCTGTGCTGGCCCCACGCACGACAATGACCTCAAGGCAGTTGTGGGCGTCGAGGTGCACGTGCATCGAGGAAACGACTTTGTCGAAGTGCGCGTGCTGCACCGCATCGAGCTTGTCGGTCAAGTCGTTTGCGTGGTGGTCGAAGACCATCGTGATGGTGCCGACGATCTCGTCGGTAGAGCCCTCCCACTCGGCATCGACCAATGCGTCGCGCACGAGGTCACGGACTGCTTCCGAGCGGTTGGTGGCCGTTCCGCGCTGGGCGACGAGCGCGTCGAAGCTCTCGAGAAGACCCTCGTCCATTGCCACGCCGAATCTCACGAGCTTACCCACGAGGGTCCTCCCCGCTGCCGATGCTGAGCGCCACGCGCCCGTGCGTAACACGAATATCCGAACTGTAACACGCTAGGTCGTCCCGTCAAGCGCGGATCGGGAGCACGTCATGGGGCGGTGCGAATTGGGTTCTGGGCGAGCTCGATGAGCGGTCGACGGTCGTGCCGTCGCCTGCGGACTTGCCCCTGAGGTCGGGAATCACATTGTCGAGTTCGCCTCGCGCCCCGCCGAGAAGAACGCTGTCCTCCACGAGCGCCGTACCGACGTCGGTGAAGACCTCTTCTGCTCGGGCGGCCACGGTGCCCTGCGGACTCTTCGGGACGCATGCCGCAACACTCGGACCTGTATGTTGCGAGTTTCGTCCCGGCTCCAACACGAACCGGCGGGAGTCGATGATCTCGCAGGTTGCAGAGTTCAACGGCCTGGGGAGGCGACTACTTCCGTTGAGGCATGCGCTTCATGCCCAACGGACGTACATGCTCTCGGCGTTTCCGCAGGTCACAGACTTGCGGACTCATCGTAGTTCTCGCGAAGCTGACTCGAATCCGGACGCGTTGCTACATTCGGCCATTTCGCGGGCGCGTGGCGTCACCGATGGCAGGTCCCGATTGTCCGTCTGACCTGCTGTTTTGTTGGTGGGCGATGAGGGATTCGAACCCCCGACCTCTTCCGTGTAAAGGAACGCCGAGCAGTACGCCGATGTTCGCTGATGTCGGATTCGGGCAGGTCAGGAGCTTGCGACGTCATCGGCGGACTACCGCGAACGTCAGCGAATTCGTTCGCGTTGCTACACGCGTTGCTACACGCGCCCCGCTCTGGGAACAGCCGACTCGCGACGACTGTCCAGCGCGTTCGGCGCGTACCCACTAGCCGCGCCGGCGCCTTCGAGCGTGCCCGTAACGACGCTGATACCCCACCCATGCCTACGCCCCACCAGAACGCCGACAAAGATCAGCGACGAGACCAAGACGATCATGCGTCACTCCTGGGCAGCACGAGCGAAAGCATCGGTGGCGAGATGAGGAGCGACACTACCACCACGAAGATGAGCACCGCGTATAACCTGGCGTCGATGATCTTCAGCGTCACGCCTGCCGCAGCGACCACCAGCGGCACCTCGGCACGTGGGATCATGCCGACCCCCACCGCAATCATCTCGCGCAACCCTCCGCCAAGGTCGCCAAGACCGCATCCGATGACCTTGGCTCCAATGGCAACGACAGTGAGCAGAACTCCGAGCCCCAGGATCCGCGGATCACGGAAGAGCGAAAGTCGCACGCTCATCCCCGTCATCGCGAAGAAGTAGGGAACCAGCCAGTCGTAGAGCGGCCGCGTGTCGCGCACCAGGCAGTAGCTATCCTCCGTCTCGGCGAGCATCATCCCCGCGAGAAACCCGCCAATGACCGCCGCCAGACCGATCTGCTCGGATATCGCCGCAGTCGCCAGCATGATGATCATCGCAACCACGAAGGGCGCGTTGGGGATGTGCAGGTACTCGATGAGGTGCGCGTGCCGAGCGACCAGCTTGGGCGCGATCCACAACTCGAAGACGAGGAACAAGACGATCCCGCCTGCGACGACGGCGATCCTGATCGGCTGGAAGCTGCCGCCGACCGACCCCATAACGATGGCGAGCAAGAGAAGCCCGATCACGTCATCGATGACAGCCGCAGCCAGAATAAGCTTCGACACCTCGAGGCGTACAAGCCCGCGATCCTTGAGCACCCGCGCGGTCACACCGACCGATGTCGAGACGATAGCTGTGCCGATGAAGAGCGCCGCGAGCCAGCTGAATCCGAAAACGAGGCCGAAGCCGATTCCGCCCGCAAACGACAGGATGACCCCGAATGCGGCGACCACGAAGGCTCTTGGGCCCACGCGGAAGAACTCAGACGGCTTGGTCTCAAGCCCGACGACGAACCGCAGAACGATGACGCCTAACAGCGACAGCGTCATGAGAGGCACCGATATCGTGCGAACCAGACCCAGCCCGTAAGGCCCGACCACGATTCCCGCGATGATCTCGCCGACGACCGCGGGAAGCTTGAGCCGCTCGAAGATCTCGCCGAAGAACTTCGCCGCGGCGAAGACGACAAGCAGATCGAGCAGGATGTTAGCGGTTGTCGGCACGACCGTCCTCTACTGTCTCAGCCAGGTGAAGCCGTTCATGCGTGGCTCAAGCACCCCGTTCAGTCGCTTAGAACGCCTAGTTTGCCGACAGCCCGATTCCGCCACTCGGTCTGCCATCAACGTACGTGCGCCCGGCGCTCGTGAACCAACCCGCAGGCGAGTTCGCGCAGCGCGATCAAGGTCGGCTTGCGCAGGACGTGCGTCAGCGCCCGACCGAGAACGTCAGCCGAGTAGACACACCCTCGTTTGGCTCGGCAGATGAGTTCTTTGGGATCGATGTCCACAAGGCGCACTTCATCGGCTTCTTCGACGACCCGGTCCGGCACGGTTTCATGAACGAGCACTCCCAAGATCTGTGAAGCCCTCGGCATCCTGCTTTCAACGTGCTGGACGTTCAGCGTCGAATACACATCGATGCCGGCGGCAAGGAGCTCCTCGACGTCCTGCCAGCGCTTCTGGTGCCCTTCGCCCGGAACGTCGGCGTGAGCTAGCTCGTCGACGAGCGCGAGCGCAGGCCTCCTTGCGATGATCCCGTCGATGTCAGGCTCGGTGAAGTGACCGCCGTGGTACTCGATCACCCGGGGAGGAACTGTCTCCAGGTCGCCGGCGAGCGCCCATGTCTCCGGCCGAACGTGCGGTTCGAGATAGCCGATGATGACGTCTTCGCCGCTCCCTGCTCTCGCGATGCCGTCCCTGAGCATCGAGTATGTCTTCCCGACCCCCGCCGAGTAGCCAAAGAAGATCGTGTGGCGTCCGCGAGCCTGGCCCTCGCCGCCGGCGTTCCTGCACGTGCCAGCCTCGCGCCTACCGTCCATGCCAGTCCCGGGCAGCGATGTGGTTGCACGCTGTGACATGGCTCATCGCGACCCTTTGAGGGCGTCGAGTGCCAAGTTGAGCGTGAAGACGTTGACTCGCGGCTCGCCGAGGAACCCGAGCGTACGACCTTGGACGTGTTGTTCCACGAGCGTATGCACGACGTCCTCGGTCAGCCCGCGCGCTTTGGCGACTCTGGGTGTCTGCGCGAGCGCATTGGCGACGGAGATGTCCGGATCCAATCCGCTGCCTGAAGCCGTCACCATGTCAACCGGAACAGTTCCGGTCGTCAGCCCAGGGTTGTCGACGGTGGCGCTGGCGACGCGCCCTTGCACGGTGTCAAACAGTGTCTTGCTTGTCGGACCCAAGTTGGAGCCCGCGGATGCGGAAGCTTCCCAGCCTGCTCCGGCAGACGAGGGGCGCGACCAGAAGTACTTGGGCGATGAGAAGCCCTGAGCGATGAGAGCCGAACCCGCGGCCTGACCGCCGACACTGACGATGCTGCCATTGGCCGCCGATGGGAACGCGGCCTGCGAGATGCCGAGGATAACCAGCGGGTAGGCGATGCCGAGCACGACGATCACGACGACCATCATCTTCGTCGCGATCCAGAGATGTCGAAGCATTGGTCTGCCCTCCTAACCGAGGTGAAGCGCGACGAGGATGAGGTCGATCGCCTTGATGGCGATGAAAGGCGCGATGATTCCACCCAAGCCGTAGATCAGCAGGTTTGAACGCAGCAACTTCGCCGCGCCGACCGGGTGGTACTTCACTCCACGCAGTGACAGTGGGATCAGCGCCACGATGATGATCGCGTTGTAGATGACCGCCGAGAGGATGGCGCTATCGGGCGAGTGCAGCTGCATGACGTTGAGAGCACCGAGCGCGGGATACGTGACCATGAACATAGCCGGGATGATCGCGAAGTACTTGGCGACGTCGTTGGCGATCGAGAAGGTGGTCAGCGCGCCTCTGGTCATCAAGAGTTGCTTGCCGATTTCGACGATCTCGATGAGC
>JARLGT010000050.1 GCA_031292615.1 Coriobacteriia bacterium
CTCGCTTAGCAGGCGAGCGCCTTCGACCTACTCGGCCAGCTCTCCGCGACGGGCTCGGGCGTACGTGCAGGCCCTCGCGCGCGAATCGTTATAGTACCCGCGCCACCAGTCGTCGGCAAGGTGGGTCATCGGCCAGTGCGCGACGTCGCCGAAAACGGTGTTACCATGCGCGAACTGCTTTCGCCCGTTGCCTCTGGAGGCCTTCGTGTCATCCGCACCGCAAACTGCTTCTCCCGCAGCCGCCAACGACGTTCCCAAACGAGCGCTCCTGCTCATCTTCGTCATCGCGTTCCTCAACACGATGGGCATGACGATCGTCATCCCGGTCGTTCCGTTTCTGGCGCAGCGTTACGTCTCCTCGCCCTCGGCTGTTGCGCTATGGGTTGGTATCCTCACGTCGGCCTATGCCGTCTTCGCTTTCCTGGCCGCCCCGGCGCTCGGTGCGCTCTCCGACAGGATTGGCCGCAAGCCAGTGCTGCTGGCATGTGTGTTGGGCTCGGCGGTCGGGTTCGTGGTGTTCGGCATCGGCGGTGCGATGTGGGTGCTGCTCCTGGCGCGCATCATAGACGGCGTAACCGGCGGCAACTTCTCGACCATCTACGCCTACTTGGCCGACATCACCGCGCCCGAGCAGAGGGCCAGCCGCTTCGGCATGACCGGCGCCATGATGGGTATCGGCTTCATGGTCGGGCCGGCGATCGGCGGCCTGCTCGCGGTCTATGGCCTCGCGACACCGGTGTTCGTCGCGGCCGCGATTTCGGTGGCTGCAGCTGTTCTCGGCATGTTCGTGCTGCCGGAGTCGCTCAACGCCGAGCACCGCACCGACTCGTTCTCTTTGGCCGACGTGCACCCGTTCACCAGCCTGCGCAAAGCACTTGCACGCCCAGAGCTACGACCGTTTCTGCTGATCGTGCTGGTGATGACGATTCCGATGGCCGGCCTGCAGTCAAACGTCAGCGTATTCGGCAAAGACGTGCTCGCATGGGGGCCAACGCAGATCGGTCTGTACATGACGGGCGTCGGCGTGCTCGACATCCTCGTCCAGGGCGGCCTCGTTCGCTTCCTCCTGCCTAGGATCGGCGAGCGCGGCGTTGTGTTCGCAGGATTGGTCGGCCAGGCAATCGGCTACCTCGCGCTCGCAATCGTTGCATCGTTCACTTCGGCCTGGCTGTTCGTGTTTGGTGGGCTGCTGTTCGCGGCGAGTGAGGGCGGCACGGGCCCGGCGCTGCAGGGGCTGATCTCGCGCTCCGTCTCTCACCGCGAGCAAGGCTGGGTCATGGGCGGTCTGGCGTCGATGTCGCTTGCCGCGAGGGCCATCGGTCCTTTGCTGGCGGGTCTGCTCTACGCCAGCGTCGGGCACGCCGCACCGTACTGGTTTGGGCTGGCCGTTATCGCGGGGGTAATGACTTTAGGCTGGGGCACACTATTTGTGGGTCGGGAAGTCGCATAAGAACGCGTGGTCTGCGACTTGCTAACCAGCTTGGGTTGCCGAGGAATCGCATGACGACAGGGCAGTGCTGCGCGCACTGCACGGCCGGTCGACATTAGAGCTGGAGGACGTCATCGCCAAGAGCGCCAAGAGTTCGAGGTCGTGGCTCGTCTGGGTGGCCGGGGGTGCCGGGCTTGGCGTTGCCGTGGTCGCCATCGCTGCGGTTGTCTACCTCACCGTCTTCACCGTGTCGCTGTCGGTCGACGGCAAGTCCGTCCGACTTCCGGCCGGCAGTACGGTCGCAACGCTCTATGCAAAGGGCATCGTGGATCGCAAGCCAGGCAATCTGGTGTCGGCGAAGAACCACCACGTTCTACGGCTCGGCGCAGGCGACCCACCCAGGGTCTCGGCGAGCGGCGTGATTCTGCTCGCTAGCTCGCCGCTGCGGAGCTCGGCGGTGCTGGTGAGCTCGAACGGAGCCGACGTCGTCGAACCTACGCACGTCACCACTGTGGCGATTGCGCCTCCGACGCGCTACGAGGGCACAGGCCCGATCGAGACCGTCATCCAGACCGGCACCCCTGGAGTACAGGAGATCAAGGTCGGCGACATCTCCAACCAAGTCGTGAGCAAGAAGCAGAAGGTTGCGCCTACAGCCAAGATCGTCGCGCGGCAGGAGCCGACCAAGGGTGCCAAGATCGTGGCGCTTACGTTCGATGATGGCCCGTGGCCCGGTTCAACTCGGGCGATTTTGAAGATCCTCCAGGCCAACGGCATCAAGGCGACGTTCTTCGAGATCGGTCAGCAGGCCAAAGGGATGCCCGACCTCTCCAGGGATGTTGCCGACGCGGGCATGGAGTTAGGCAATCACAGCGAGACGCATCCCCTGAACCTGGGGCGTCTCTCGGCGGCCGGCGTATCAGACGAGATCACGATGGCGCAGTACTCCATTTCGAAGGCGTCGGGCCAAACGCCCACGGTCTTCCGCCCGCCTGGTGGAAACACCACCCCGGCGATGTATCCGGTACTGGCCAAGCTGAAGCTGCGCTGGGTGCAGTGGGACATCGACACAGACGACTGGCAGAAGCCGCCCGCCGCAACGATCGTATCGCGCGTCGTGCGCAACGTGCGCCCGGGCGCGGTCGTGCTCATGCACGATGGCGGTGGCAATCGTAGCCACACCGTGGCCGCGCTGCCGCAGATCATCGCGCAGCTCAAAGCGATGGGCTACAGCTTCGTGACCATCAGCCAGCTATCGACGCTGCCGCACACGATGGGCTAGTACGCCGCGATCGCTGTTGGGGTGCCGGTCGCCAGGGTGCCGACCGCGAACGTGGGCTGCTTCGCGGGATCGAGTAGCGTGCAGATGCGGATCATGTTGCCGCGCGACACCGAGACACATCCAGACGTCAGACCCGCGCCAAACATGTGCAGGAAGATGCCGCTTCCTCGTCCGTAGCGCACGTGGTTGGGCTTTGCGTTATAGCCGGTCGAGATCGCGTACTCGTATTGGACGGGCGCGTTTGCGAGACGCTCGCCGGGCCAGCGCCGAGCCTCCACCCAGTCGTTGTAAGTGCTGCCGCGCTTGCTGCTCCACCACGACTTCCACGTGATGCGCCGGTAGCGCAGTCTGGTGCCCGAGGGCGCGTGCGCGTGCGTGCCAAAGATGTAGCCCGGCATCATCCAGATACCGGTGGGCGTTGTCTTGTTGCCGGCCCACCTGCGCGCACCGTCCATCAGGCCGTTCTTTCCGAAGCGGCACGGTACCGACATCGTGCACACCCAAGAACCGTCGACAAAGTCGAAGAACTGCAGCGCCCCGTATTTCGCGCCCAGTTTCGCACCCGTCGCGACAATCAGCTGCTTGGCAGCGCCGATGTGCGCCATTCGCTGTGGCAGCGGGGCAGGCGTTGTTGCGGACGACTCCATCGATCCGCTGGTCTCCTCGGCGAGCGCGACGCGAGTTGCCGGGAGTGGCCGAGGAAGCGTCACGGCCGCCATCGCCAGTACGCCGAGAACCACGACGCCGAGAAGCGCGCGCCGTGCTCGGGAGCGGAGTCTGTGGTTGGTAGTGCGCACGCGAACTCCATTCCCAACCCGTGTCGTCGAGTTGGCGGTTGGGCCAGCCCAGTGTAGACCCGTCGCGAGAGCCTGCGCGATTGGTGGTATGAACGACCGTACCTTCTGCAAGGAGGACGGCTGTGCCCTGCACCATCACCGCCAAGCGGGATTCAGCCCACACGCTACGCGCGACCGCGGCACTGCTTGGCGTGCTCGCGGTGCTGGTTGCAGCCGCGCTTGCTGCCGCTCCGAGAGCTTCAGCGGCGGCGACGACCGCGACCGCGGACGCTTCGGCGACGCATCCAGCGGCGGCTCAGACAACTCCGCTCGCAACTGGAACGCCCGACGTCACCAGCACGCCGGACACCAGCGTCTCACCCTCGCAGCCACCCACTCGCGTGGTCGGCCTGTCGGTGCAGGGTCGCAGCATCGTACTTGAGACCTTTGGCTCGGGGTCGCGCCACATCCTGTTCGTGGGTGGCATTCACGGCAACGAGTACGGCGGACCGGTCACGGCTGCGTTCGCGACGTACCTTCGCGCGAATCCGTCCGTGATTCCCTCGGGCACGCAGGTCGACGTGATTGCCTACGCCAATCCGGACGGGACCGCGCACGGCAGGCGGGCCAACGCCCACAACGTCGACATCAACCGGAACTTCCCGGCTCGCAACTGGAATCGGAAGCGCAACGCGAGCGGGTCGACGCCAGGTGCAACTCCGGGCTCCGAGCCAGAGACGAAGGCGCTGCTCGGCGTACTGGCCAGTGGAGGCTACCTCCGAGTGATCAGCATGCACTCGCGCGGGCCGATGATCGACTACGACGGGCCGGGAGGCTGGACCTTGGCCAGGCGGATGTCGAAGGCGTCGCGCGTCAAGGTACACCGGCTGCCCGCGTACCACGGGTCGATGGGCAGCTACATCCCCGAGGCCTATCGCACGCCCATCATCACGTGGGAACTGGGCAGCCGGACACTGACCGGCCGAGTGCGAGCTGGGATGCTAGCGGCGCTCAAGTAGCCGAGCCGAGCGGGCGCGCAAGAATCGCGGTCGCGCCATTACTTGCGGCGGGCGATCAGCCCGTAGATGAACAGCACGATGATGGCACCGATCGTCGCGACCAGAATCGACGGCAAGTTGAAGCCGCTTACGCCAGATCCGCCGAACAGACCGAAGACGAAGCCTCCAACGAACGAGCCGACGATTCCCAGCACGATCGTGACGATCCAGCCGAACCTGTCACCCATGATTAGCTTGGCGAGCACGCCAGCAACCAAGCCGATGAGAATCCACGTCAGAATGCCCACGAGATACCCCTTCCTACGACGGTCGTTCTGGAAGGGTCTGCCCAGATCCTAGCTTGTGCTAAACGACTGGTGCCTCGATGGCGGTGTGGGCGGGCTATCCCCGCGTACCCCGCGCAATGCCGGCTATCATGCCGCCGAAATACGGCACGAGCCAGATCGTCCAGACGACGATGCTGAATCGATGGAAGCGCGCACGGGCTTCTCGGCTGCCTCGAACAAGGACCCATGTCGCCCAGATGGCGTGTAGCGCCATGAGCCCAAAGGCCGCACCGCCGGTCACGGTGTGGATGACGCCCGCGTTCTCGCCCGCCACCGTCAGTCGGTGCATCAGCGTCGTGGCGTAGCCGTCGCACGCGAGTCCGAGCCAGAAGAACACGACGTGCCAGATGCGCAGGTCGCGCTGGAAGCGCTCGGACCATACGCCCGTAGTGTAGAAGACGAAAGCGAGCGACATTATGGTGGCTGGAACGATGAGTTCGTGAGGCATCCCAGCATGGTATCGCATCCCGCCGAGCGGGGTGAGCCCGATCAGCCGCACCCTTCTTTGAGTCGCGCTCTCGTATAGGGAATTCCTCGCTGAGGGCATTCACATCTCTGCTAAGGAAGTGTAATGTTATAACCGACTCTACAAGAACGCGCTCAGAGCGCTCGGCCCGCTGCGTTGGCCGACACACGAACACAAGTTCCCCATCTAAATGTAAGCGGGTCTTCCACTTCTACAATTGCTTAGAAAAGCGTAACGTATGTCCGGTGTGGGAATCAGACTAGCTCACATTCTATAAGATAGTTTAACAGTCGCATTTTATCGGATGCGCAACCCCGGTCCCGCTGTCTAGGGACGACCGCAGATAGTTAAGGCGGCCACACGACGTTTGAACTGAAATCAATCTCGGAAGGGAGGTGCTTTCATGAATGAGATGACCAACAACAAGGAAACTATTCTAGGAGGATCTGTGAAGAAGACTCTGCTCGTCGCGGCTCTCGTCGCGATGCTCGTGTTCGCCTTCTCCGGCGCTGCCTTCGCCGCAGGAATCAACCACTCCGGCCAGCAGCGCCTCGGTGCTGCCGCCACGGCTCCGGCCAACGGCTACAACCAGGACGGCTCTCCCAACCTCGCCATCCCGGGC
>JARLGT010000051.1 GCA_031292615.1 Coriobacteriia bacterium
GCGCGACGGTGTCGACGCTCCGGTCGCGGGACCTGCTCGACTGCGACAAGTCGAAGGGCATCCGCGCGATCGTCTTCGACTAGTCGGCGAGCTGGTGACCACCTATGCCAACCGAATCGGGCAGTCTACGGTGGCACAGAGCGTGGCCACTGCCGACGAGGGCGTTCGCGTCGACTCCTACATCCAGTACAACGTGGAGAAGAAGCGCTTGCTCGATCAGAAGTTGAACTCGATCGTGTTCGGCACGCCGAGCTCGGCAAGTAGCACCGGCACCTTGGTTCCGGCCAAGGAGCAGTGGACCTACAGCTATCTGTCCATCGACACCGGCAACAAGAGCGTCGGCGGCCCCTACTCGATTAGCTATGACACGACGTACACCGTTGCGAAGCAGAAGAACGGCACGTGGCTGGTTGCCTCCGTCAAGGCGACGCCCAAGGGTACGGTCAAGTGACTTCAAGCCCCGGGCGTCGCATCGTGCGGTTTCTTGGCTCGGCGGCGCTTGCCACGTGGCTTCTCGTCTTCGTAGGCGTCTGGTCGATCGTCGGCTCGCTCGTACCACAGAGTGTGGCGTCGGAGTCTGCGGTCAAGACCTGGGAAACGGCCCACCCGTTCTTCGCGCCGATCGCGCGCTTTCTCGGCCTGCATCAGGCGTTCTCGGCGCCGATCTTCTTGGCGTGCGTGGTGGTGCTCGGCGACTCGACGGCGATCTGCGCCTGGCAACGCACCAAGCTTGCGTTCGGAAGGGCGCGCAGACTGGCCGAGGCCGCGCGTGCCGACCGGCTGCACGTGGTCGAGCACCACGATTTCGAGATCGCGACAGACGCCAGCCTCGGCGAGGACGAGGTTCTGTCCATCGCCGAGAAGACCCTGGCCACTCTGAACGTGAAGACTCGACCTCGAGACGGCGTGTTGCGGGCTGTGTCGTCCGCCTGGTCCGTGTGGGGGAGCCCCATCTTCCACTGGGCGCTGTTCGGACTGCTCGTGGCGTTGATCGTGGGCAATCTCGGGCGCTCAGAGGGCCTCATGGGCGTTGCCGTGGGTCAGACCAAGCCCGATGCGCCGGCGTCGTACGGCAAGATTACGACAGGTCCGCTCCGCGGCTGGAGCAGCGTGAACCGAAGCATTCGAGTCGATCGGTTCGAGCCGGACTACATGAGTGGCGGCATTGATAGGGGACCGACTCCAACGGTTACGGTGCTCGACGGGTCCGGTAAGGTCATCAAGTCCCAGCGCGTCTACCCCAACGCCACGCTGAAATCGGGGACGCTGACGATCTATCCGTCCGATTACGGACTGGCGACGGACGTTACGCTCATCTCGCCGAGTGGCGGGAAGGTGTGGCAGGGGCCGCTGCTCGTAGACTTCGCCACCGAGACCACCTCAGGAACTCGGCCGGTCGATTACCTCGACAATACCGACGCCAGTACCAACCAGAGCTACAGGATCTACGTCAGCGTGCCGCTCGATCGAGTGAACGGGGCTGCCGTCAATCAACTGCCGAAGAATCCCACTGCACAGGTTGATGTGGTCGGATCTGACGGCACTTTGGCCTACAGCAAGGTAGTCAGCCCGGGTGAGACGGTTTCGCTGCCCGGAGGCGGTGCGCTGCAACTGGACAACGTCAACTACTACGCGCGGCTTTCCGTGGTCGACGACTGGTCGATTCCGCTGCTGCTGGTGGGCCTGGTAGTTGCTATGGTTGGCTTGACGATTGCCGTGGTGGCACGCCAGCAGATCATCCTGCTGGCGGTGGTCGACGGGCCCGACGGCACCTCGCTCGCAGCGACAGTGCGCCTCTGGCGCAATGCAGCGAGCAGCCGCGGCGAGATTGAAAGCGAACTCACACGCGCCCTCACCGGGGGCGAGAAGGAGAGCACAGGGTGACACTCGAGATCGTGCTGATGTGGGTTGCACTCACGTTCTACGCCGCCGCAACGGCACTGTATGCCTCCGGCGTCACCTTCTCCAAGGACGCCGTGACCAAATGGGCGCTGTACGCGTCGGCTGTTGGGCTGGCGTTCCAGGTGGTATCTCTCGGCGTTCGGTGGGCGAGGCTCGGCCACGGGCCGTACTTGGGCTTCTACGAGGTCACGAACGCACTCGTGCTGTGCGTGGTGGCATTCTTCGTCATCGTTGCGCTGCGCAATCCGCGGTTGAACCCGGCGGGTATCGGCGTTATGCCTGTCGCGGTGCTGCTGCTGGGCGGATCGATGCTTTCGTCGAAGGCCGGAGTTGAGATCACCGCCAAGCTCGCCAGCTACTGGCTGTTCATCCACGTCGCATTCGCCAACTTGGCGTTCGCTGCGTTCGCGGTGTCCTTTGGGTGCGCGATCGTCTACGTGGTGAGGGAACGGTCCAAGGGTGGGAAGTGGGCCAAGCGTTTCGAAAAACTGCCCGCCCAAGACGTTCTTGAGAACCTGACCGTGCGCTTCGTACTTCTCGGTTTCCTCTTCTGGGCGATCATGATTGCCACGGGCGCAATCTGGGCCAATGAGGCGTGGGGACACTACTGGAGCTGGGACCCGATCGAGACGTGGAGCCTCATTGTCTGGCTCATCTACGCGGTCTATCTGCACGTGCGGTTCACCTTGAAGTGGCACGGGGAGCGCCTCGCATGGTTCGCGATTATCGCGATGCCGATGGCGCTGTTCGCGCTGATCGGGATCCCGCTCGCGTTCAACACGCCACACGCCGGTATCGGTGGTCTCGGCAAGGACCTCTAGGGCCGGCGGGGCCGCCCATCGTCGTCGTACCGTTGCCGCTACTTGGGGCGGCCGAGCAAGAGAGCGCGGAGATCACATGAACTGGACCGCACTAATCATCATGAACAACTACTTCCACGACGTGGCGACCGCGACGCTTCTGTCCAGCGCGGTCATCCTGTGGGTGCTGGGCCGTCAGGCCGAGCGAGGCGGCCCTGAGGACCGCCGAGCGCTCGCCAACGCGATGCCGACGCTGACCCGGTTCGCAATCGGTGCGCTCATCTGGATCATCCTCGGCGGCATCCCCCGAGTGATCTTCTTCAACACGTTCGAGTTCATCCCGGCCAAGGACAACGGCATCATCATCGACTTGGCGATCAAGCACGTGTTTCTGTTCGCGGCAGTGGGGGCCGGCGCCATCATGTGGCTGCGGATGGGCAAGATCGCGCGTGGCGAGCTGAACAAGGCGCAGGCCGACTGAGCCTTCCGCCGGGCCGAGTAACGAGCATCCCAAGCGCACGTAAAACGGGCGTCTGACCAAGGTCAGACGCCCGTTCTTTGTCTCTATGTTCTGGTGCCACGCGATGGCTTGTGAACCGCAGTCGGACCCAGGTCTGCGCGAGCGCCCCTTGCCGAAGTCTAACTCGCTGCCTTCTTGGAGGTCTTGGACGCGCGGAGGTCGATCTTCTCTTTCGAAGACATCGGCATCGCCGGCATCTTGGGCATTCCGCCCATCTTGCCCTTCGTCATCTCCGACATCTTGGCCATGCCGATGCCGAGGAAGTCAAAGTGCTCGCCGTAGTCCTTCATCATCTCTTTCATCGCACTGAGCATGTAGCTGCGCTTGAAGCCGTCCGGAAGCGAGAGGATCTCCGTCATTTTGTTGGCGTAGAACATCATGTAGCAGCGGCCCAACGCGATGGTGATGTCCTCGAGCGACAGAGCGTACGGCTCGATGATGGGGGTCACGAGGTTGTACTCGGCGTAGTCCCACACGCGGATGCGGTCGTGCATCTCGTCCCACAGCGGCGTGAACGGCATCGGGGTGATAACCGGGAACACGGCGATGTCCGGGTTCAGGCGGATGGCCTCGGCTGTGGTGGCCTTGATCGAGTCCCATGTTTCTTCCGGGAAGCCGATCATGAACGATGCCTCGACCATGATGTCATGGGCCTTGGCGATGTCGATCGCCTGCTTGTTCTGATCGACCGTCGTGCCCTTGTTCAGGCTGCTGAGCATCTCGTCGGTGCTGGTCTCGGCACCCATGTAGATGTGAATGATGCCGGCCTTGGCGTACTTCCACATGATCGCCTCGTCGCGGATGATGTCCTCGACCCGGGTCTCGATGAGCAGATGTACGCCGAGGTCCGCCTCGATGAGCAGATCGAGAATCTTCTCCCAGCGCTCGATATCGTGGGTGGGGTACGCGTCGATGAGCGTGATGAACTCGACATCGTACGTCTCGACCAGATGACGCATCTCCGCAACGACGTTCTCGGGCTTGCGCGCGCGCCAGTCGCCGCGCCAGAACAGACGCTGGCTGCAGAACGAGCAGCCCATCATGCAACCGCGCGAGGTGAGTACTGAGGCCATACGGCCCCAAGGATCGACGTTGTAGTGGTAGTCCTCCCAGTCGAGCAGGTCCCACGCGACTTCGAGGACGTCGAGGTCTTGGATGTGCGGCCTGCCGATGTTCGAGACGACCTCGCCATCGCGCGCGAACGCGATGCCCGCGATGTCGTCGAGACTGCCTCCGGGCAGCGCATTGAGGATCTCGACGAGCGTGACCTCGCCCTCACCCTTGACGATGATGTCGGCGGTGTTGTCCTCGGCGCTAAGCATCTCCTCGAACATGAACGTGGGATGCGGTCCGCCCATAAGCGTGACGATCTCGGGATTCACTTCCTTGGCGATGCCGAGCGCCTTGAGCCCGGCCGGCACGGTCGCCGTGCTGATCGCACCGGTGACCGGCAAGTAGTCGAGGCACATGACGAAGTCGGGTTTGAAGTTCTCGACCTGCGCTCGGATGTCTTCAAACGTCGTCTTCTTGTTCATCGCGTCATAGATCTTGGCCTCGTGACCGGCCTTGCGGGCGGCGCCAGCGAGATACGCGATCTGCAAGGGAGGCCAGTTACCGATTGTCTGAACTCCCCAGCACTGATACGGCGGGACGACGAAGAGGATTCTACTCATTTGCCTGTTTCTCCAATTGTGGCGAGGGTCGTGAACTGAATACACGTTAATGTACCATTATTCCTCGGCGAATTCGACCACAGATGCCTCGATGGGGGCGGGTGGTCGGCTCGATTCGAAGCAATTGCTGCACCAACGCCATCGGCCTGGTCCTCGCGGTGCCACCGCGGCATTGGCCAGGGGGTAACGGCGCCTCGGATTCCGGATTCTGAGCTGGCACGCGGCATGCTCCAAAGGCAGAGAATCTGGTGATTCTACCGCTTGCGAGACGCCCGCGTCAGGGCGGTCTCGTTGGCACGAAATACGCTAATCTATGCTAAGATGAGAAGGTCGCTCGACGGTGAGCGTCAGCGGCAAATGGAAATGAGGACCGATGACTCGAATCACGCGTGCTTCACTCGTAATCGTGGCGGCGCTGGTTTGCTCCTTGGCGTTGAGCGCGGCTGCGTTCGGCGTTCCTGGAGACAGCGGCGCTAATGCGACTCTGCTCAATGACTATGTCAACTCGAGTCTGACGACCACCCTTGTGGCTGGAACCGGCGCAGGGTTCAATACCGCGTACTACTTTAAGACGGAGCTCTATCCCGGCCAGACGCTGAACGCTGACTTCATCCCTGGACCCCATGTTGTCAACTTGAAGGCTCTCTTCTTCGCAAGCCCTACTGACGTTCGCTCGGGGACTCAGGTTTCGACGAGCTTGACCCGGCTGGCGTTCACTGCTCAATCGCACGGTATGTACACGGTGGAAGTGGCGACGAGCGGGCGGGACGACGACACGTCGACACCCGCGGGAACCTTCACGGTTATGCCGACCATCCGGTCGACGCAGTCTGTCACGTTGAGTGCTCCGAAGGCGTCCGGCACGCTGACCCACAAGCGTGCGAGTTCGTTCCACGGGACAGTGGCCCCCGGTCATGTCGCACGGGTGACGATCACGATTCAGAAGAAGGTCGGTAGCAAGTTCAAGTCTTACACGACCGTTCGCGTCAACAGCAACTCGAGCGGCGCATGGTCGTTCAAGACGAAGCTGCCGAAGCGTGGATATCGGCTGCGCGCCTCAACGGATCAGATTACCGGTTACTACTGGGCTGGTATGTCGAGCTGGCGCAACATCTACGTGAAGTAGGCTCTTCCAACACGAGCCATCGGAGCCCCGGTCATGGTGACCGGGGCTCTTTGATTGTGCCCGTGACTCAGGCGCTACCCCGAAGACGTCGGGGCATGGCAGAGGTATGCGGGCTACGTGCGGCCGCTGCCGAGCACAAAGCCTCAGCACGACTTCACCAGTCGCGTTTGGGTCTGCCGAAGGCTGCGGTCCGGGCTCGGGGGACTAGCGCTGACGCTCGGGGGATGCCCGCCTTCGGGGGGGTAGGTGGCGGCTGACATCCGGCGGAAGGTGAAGAGAGTGCCAGCATGTCGGGCGTGTCCGCAGTGAGCACGGTTGGCCGACATGATTGCTCACCGCGCTCGCAGCGCGAGCGGCTTCGATGCAGCGTGGCTTGACGGTCGTCAGCAACTCCTTGGCATGAGCTCCGATGGGAGGCTGATGGCGACTGGCAAACCTGCAGGGCCGTCGACAGTCTCGCCGCCCTCTTGACTGAGAACGTATGCGTCGAGTCCGAGAGTCGGGGCTGGGCCGAGCGAGCAGACAACGAGACCGGGACGCTACGCCCCGGTCTCGCATTGGTTCAGTGCCGTCCTCGAGCCTGCGCTCACCCCTGCGCCGGGTCCGAGTGTTGCTAGAGACTACTTCGCCGAAGCAAGCGTCATGACCGGGATTAGCTTCGTGCCATCAGACAGAAACGTGATTGTGGCCTTGTAGGTGCCACCCTTTGTGACGGTTCCCCCATGGGTCGTGTCCACGAGCACGAGGACGTTGGCGTTTGTGATGGGGCTCTTCTTTGGTGCGATGCCCACCCGCTGGGCCGAGTCAACATGAACGGCAAGCCGAGAACCGTAGATCGCATCCGGTCCGATACCAAGCGGTCGCATCACGATCTTGTACTGTGCCCCCTGTTGGACAACGCCAGTCTTCACAGCGGAGATGGTGTTGGCTGGCGCGGCCTTCAGGGGAGGGAGAGGCTGACCCGCAGCAATCGGAGCCCCAGGTGCAACCGCCTGGAGGCCAGAGGCTGGCAGCTTCGGGTAGACCGTGAGGGCATCGGTAGATACACCGCGACCATTCGTAGCGGCATCCGACGGGCTCTTGCCGGAAGTCGGCTGAGTCGTGGCCTGCCCGGTGGTCGTCCCGATCGAGGTACTGGTCGTGCTCGTCGTGCCCGGGGTCGTACTGGAACCAGCGGTCGGCATGGTGCTGGCCCCGGAGCTGGACGCAGTGCTCGTGCTCGGAGCCAGGGGTGCGCGGGAGGATCCGCGGGGCATCAAGAGCCAGACCGCCGCAATCACAACAACAACGAGCGCCACGACACCGGCGATGATCATCGACTTCTTCGACATTTGTTTCCCTTCGGTGGTAAGAGGTCGCGGAAAGTATAGTACATCGGTGGTGAGCGCCTTACGCAGCCGTCAGCGAAGGAGCCAACCACCAATCCTTATCGAAGCTGACCAGTAGCTAATCGCACGCCACGTGCGCGTGTTGGATGCTTCCCCGCGCGCGAGCGTGAGGAGTCTTAGCGCTCTTGGCAGGCGGAATCCGTGCTCCCCGGCCCCACGTGCCGCGTCCAATCCCGAGACCGCAATGGAGAGGTATACTGAGTCCACCGCGATGCACTCCGACGACATTCGGTTCAGACAGGTTCATGGTACAGTTCGTGCTGTTTTGCCTGAAGTAGACACGCTCGTTCCTCGACCAAGGTGTAGGCGACTTGGAGTCAAACAGCGCTTCGAAAGTCATACGCATCGCGGTATGGTCGTTCGCCGGACTCGTTGTGCTGTTGGCGCTCGTCCTTACGGTTACTACCGTGACGCTTCCGGGCTGCACGTTTTGCCATTCGTCTGCGACGTTCGTCGCCCAAAGCCAGAGCAATCCGCACGCTAAGTTGTCGTGCACTCAGTGTCACGCCCAGCCTGGTCCAGTCGCCCGCCTTCCGTTCGCGTACCACCTTATTTTCGGCATGGTCCTGCACGTCGCCCCGACCGGGGGCCCGGTTAGTGGCATCCCAGATGCCACGTGCCTTTCGTGCCACCAGAACGTGCTGAAGGCAGTGGTCAGGCTCAACGGAATCAGCATCAAGCACGAGGTTTGCGCGAAGGGCCGGTTGTGCGTCGATTGCCACTCCGATGCCGCACACGGCTCGGCCGTGCAGTGGCAGACGACCGCCACAATGAACACCTGTTTGGACTGCCACGACACCGCCCGAGTCCGTTCGGACTGCACGATGTGCCACGCAGCTCGCTCGATGGTCCAGCGCCTAAGCACGGGAGAGTGGCAGATCACGCACGGCCCGAACTGGAAGCAGACTCACGGCATGGGCGATCTCAAGACCTGCGCCTCGTGCCACCCGGACAACTTCTGCGTGAGGTGCCACGGGATCCCGCTCCCGCACGGCCAGGATTTCCTGAAGCTCCACCCGGCATACGCGCTGACCAATCGCGCCGACTGCGCGGTTTGCCACCAGCAGACCTTCTGCGACAACTGCCATGGCCTTCCGATGCCGCATCCCGACGACTTCACGCCGGCGCATCCGTCAATCGTCCAGAAGCAGGGTCAGGCTCTCTGCCTGCGCTGCCACGTCATCGACGATTGCACGAACTGCCACGTCAAGCACGTGCATCCCGGTGGCGCCACGCTACCGCCCAGTACCGGTGGTCTGAAGTGACCGGCCGAGAAGTGTTGGGAGGCGACGCCTGATGCCTCAGATACATTTCGAGGGTTTGATGCAGTCGCTGACGCGTCTCCCGCAGGTCTTGCAGGCGATTCCCGACGTCTTGCGGGACCCGGCTTCCAACCCGCTGCAGGCGGCAATCCTTCTCAGCATGGCCGTGGTGGTAGTGCTCGTCGTGTTGCTGTCGGTCGTCCTCATCATCATGCGTCCGTCGCGTGAAGAGGAGGAGGAGCTCTACGGTGCTGCCGCAGCGGGCGCCGCCGGCACTGCGGCAGGAACCGGAGTCGACCGAGAGGCTTCGACTCCGATGTCTTGGCTCACGGTGACCTCGATCATCGTCCTCGTTCTCGTTGCCGTGTGGGTAACGGCTGGCATCACAACAGCCAGTCCGGATGTGTGCACGTCGTGTCACTTCGACACCAAGCACAGTGCCGCCAAGGTCGACGACCCGCATAAGTCGGTGCCGTGCATCTCGTGCCATGAGAGTGGCGGGCCCGTGGCCCGGGCTACCGTCAATCTTGCCACGCGCTTTCAGCACGTTCTGTTCGCCCGAGCGGACTCGGATTTCGCCGGAGCGTACGGCGGGCCTGTTGCTTCGGACGCGTGCGTTCGCTGCCACGCGAGCCAGATCGCCGGGACCTTCTACGACCGCCAGCGCGCCGTGCGCATGTCTCACAAGGAGCCGATCGCTGCGGGTGCGTCGTGCGTGGACTGCCACGTCCTGACTTCGGGGGTTGTGGGTGCGACGACGGTAGGGATGTCACCATGCCTGCGGTGCCACAACGGCAAGCAGGCGAAGGCTGAGTGCTCGGTATGTCACATCGGGGACCCGTCTCGGGCGATCCAACCGAGCGTTGCACCTGGCGCCATGGCGTCGGTGCAGGTGCCCAATCCGCAGTGCTCGGGATGTCACAAGGACATGACCAAGTGCAACGCGTGCCACGGCATCTCCATGCCGCACTCCGAGGAGTTCAAGGCCTACGGTCATGCGAGAGCCGCAGCCATCAACATCTGGTTTGGGAACGGCCAACAGTGTGCGAAGTGCCACTACCCCGGCCACAACTACTGCCTGCAGGAAGGCTGCCACTCGTTCCCCATCGCGGCTGGCCACCCGAACCCAGCTTGGGCTACGCTGCACCAGTTGACGCCGTGGAAGAATGGTTCGCAGACGGCCTGCTCGTGCCACAAGTGGAATCCCTGGGACCACAACGGCATGATCTACTGTCAGATATGCCATCCCACGAAGCCCGCGAATGCGGTCCCGTAGCCCAGTGGCATTCCGGCACGTCTGGAACTGCACCTGGCTCCGAGAGGGGACCGCGAACGCTGTCCTTGTGCCAGTCCGTCCTGAGACTACTTACGAGGGGATCTCATGACCACCACAACACACCGCATCTGCCTTCTACCGGGCGACGGAATCGGCCCCGAGATCACGGCCGAGGCGGTCAAGGTCCTCACGGGCATCGGCAAGAAGTGCGGCGTGACCTGGGAGTTCGATGAGGCGTTGCTCGGCGGTGCGGCGATTGACGCTACCGGATCTGCGCTGCCTGCCGAGACTCTCGCCAAGGCGCAAGCGGCCGAGGCCGTGCTTCTTGCGGCGATCGGCGGACCGAAGTGGGACACTACCGACCCGAGCAAGCCGCGGCCGGAACAGGGACTTCTCGGCATTCGCAAGGAGCTCGGGCTGTACGCGAACCTGCGGCCGGTCAAGATCTTCGACGCCCTGCGCGATGCCTCCACGCTCAAGCCGGAGTTCCTCGAGGGTGTCGACATGCTCATCGTGCGCGAGCTGACGGGCGGCCTGTACTTCGGCGACCGTGCGCGCGAAGTGGGCGTTGCCGGCGCGGCGACCGGCGGGGGTGTCGGCATGCGCGCCTACGACACGATGACCTACAGCGAGTACGAGATCGAGCGGATTGCGCGAATCGCCTTTGATGCTGCGCGGGCGCGCGGCAACAAGGTTCATAGCGTCGACAAGGCCAACGTCCTGGAGTCGAGCCGGCTGTGGCGTGAAGTCGTGCACCGGTTGCACGCGGCAGAGTTCGCCGATGTCGAGCTTGTCGACCAGCTCGTGGACAACTCGGCAATGCAGCTGATTCGCAATCCGGCACAGTTCGACGTGATGGTGACGGAGAACATGTTCGGCGACATTCTCTCCGACGAAGCTTCTATGCTCACGGGGTCGCTCGGCATGCTGGCGAGCGCGTCGCTGGGTGATGGAACAGCGCTCTACGAGCCGAGCCACGGCTCTGCCCCCGACATCGCAGGTCTAGGCGTTGCCAACCCGCTCGCGATGCTGCTCTCGGTGGAGCTGATGCTGCGCTACAGCTTCCGTATGCACGAAGCGGCCGACGAACTTGCCAACGCGATCGACGGTATCCTGATCGAGGGCTGGCGCACGCGGGACATTGCGAACATCGACACGCCCGCCGAGCGCATCATCGGCACGAGCGCCATGGGCGACCTGGTGGCCGAGACGATCGCGGCAGAGTAGCTATTCGCGGCTCGCAAGCTGAGCTCGCGTAGTGCCGCGCGGCCGCGCTGCCCCCCGAGCTACTGGGCCGGGGCGTGGTAGCCGCGCGTCGCATACTCCGGATCGAACTCCAGGACGAGACGCGTCATCTCATCGACGCGACCGTGGAGTGCGGCGTCGATGAGCGCATCGTAGTCCGGGACCTGTGAGTCGGGGGAGTGCGCTTCGACGACGCGCAGGATCTTCTCGGCACCCGTGGGCTCGAGCGACTCGTGCTCGTGGACGAGCGACTCGTGGAGCTTCTCGCCGGGTCGCAGGCCGACGAAGGTGATGTCGGCCGGGACGCCGGACAGGGCGATCATCTTGCGCGCGAGGTCGACGATTCTGACGGGCTCACCCATCTCCAGGACGAAGATGTCGCCGGTCTTGCCGATGGCCTGCGCCTGCAAGACCAAGCGCGCGGCTTCGGGGATGGTCATGAAGTAGCGCGTCACGTCGGGGTCCGTGACGGTGAGCGGACCGCCGTGGCGCAGCTGGTTCTCGAAGATGGGCACCACACTGCCGCGGCTCGCCAACACGTTACCGAAGCGCACCGCGACGGCGAGCATCTTGTCGCGCCGCGCAGCGAACAGCATGACCCGCTCGGCGAGCAACTTGGTCAGCCCCATGACGTTGGCCGGTGCCACCGCCTTGTCGGTCGATATCAGCACGAACCGCTCGGCGCCGTGTGCCTCGCACGCCTCGATCACGTTGCTGGTGCCCAAGACGTTGGTCTTGACCGCCTCATCAGGCGCGGTCTCCATGAGCGGCACGTGCTTGTATGCGGCCGCGTGCAAGACGACGGCAGGTCGGTGCTCGGCGAAGACGCGGTCGAGCTTCACGGCGTCACGGATGTCGCAGATTGCCATGACGGGCAACTCCGCGTCGATCTGGGAGAGCTCCAACCACAACTCGTAGAGCCGCGTCTCGTCGATCTCGATCAACACGAGCTTGGCGGGGGAGAGCTGCATGATCTGGCGGCACAGTTCCGAGCCGATCGAACCGGCAGCTCCCGTCACGACAACAACCTTGCCCAGAATCGTCTCGCGCACCCGATCCAGGTCGATGGCTGTCTGTTCCCTGCCGAGCAGGTCCTCGACTTCGACCTTGCGCAGGTCGGTGACGCTGACCGAGCCCTTTGCGATTACGAGCGAGGGCATGATGCGCGTGGTGACGCCCACCTCGGCGGCGGCGTTGAGGATGCGGCGCACGGTGTCCGGCGGTGCGCTCGGCAGGGCGACGAGGACCTGCTCGATCTCCTCATCCACCACAACGCGGGCTAGAGCGCTCGTGTTGCCGATGACCTTTACGCCGCCGATCGTGCGGCCCAGCAGGCGAGCGTCGTCGTCGAGGAAGCCAACTGCCGAGAGCCCGAGCTGCGGGCGGCCCTCGATCTCGCGAAGCAGCAGCGAGCCCGCGCTGCCCGCACCCACGATCAAGACGCGCGCGCCTTCGCCAGCCTGCGTGCTGCGCACGTAGACAAGCACTCGGGCGGCCGCGCGAATGCCGGCGACGCCTAGGAGGACGAGTAGCGCCTGGATGAACAGGACGCCGAACGGGACGGTTCGTGAGCCCTCCGACGTCTGGAGGAAGTAGTCGGCCGCCGCGAGCACCGGGAAGCCGACGAGCACCGCTCCCGAGATGCGCAGCATCGTGTCGATGCTCACGTAGCGCAGCACGAGCCGATACAGGCCGAACGCCGTGAAGAGCGAGAGGTAGACCGCGCCTGCCGCGACGATCGCGATCGGGATGCCGGTGGCGAACGTGGGCGGGACGTTGCCCTCGAAACGCGCGTAGTACGCGACGAGCGTGGCGACCGCGATCACGGCGGCGTCGAGCACGTACAGGGCGCCTCGGAAGAGGCGGCCACCCTGTCGTGCCGAGGCGATGAGGCGGGAGGCGAGGTTCACTCGGCCGCCACCGCCATCACCTTGCGCACCGCGGCAACCACGTCGTCGATGTCGGCGTCCGATAGCGTCGGATGCACGAAGAACGCGAGCGAGGTCTCATGGGCGCGAGCGGCTCCCGGGAGGCGCTCGGCCAAGCCGAGTCCCGCGCCGATGAAGGCCTGCTCCCGGTAGAGCTCGGCACACGATCCGTACTGGACGGGCGTGCCCTCGGCGGCCACAGCGAACAGGATGCGGTCGCGGTCCCATCCGGGAGCAAGCTCGCCCGGCTCGACGTGTGCGTAGAGGCGGTAGAACGCGTGCGCAGATTCGGGGCCCGGAAGTGGGACGCGGATGCCGTGCACGTCCATCAGGCCTGCCGCCAGACGGTGAGCGAGCTCGGTGCGTCGAGCGTGAGCGGCGGGCAACTCACGCAGCGCCACTCGGGCCATCGAGGCCTCGAGTTCGGCCATGCGGAAGTTGGAGCCGAAGCTGTCGTGAATCCACTTGAAGCTCGTGCGTGCGTCCATGAACTCGCGGTCGCCGAGCTTGGCGA
>JARLGT010000052.1 GCA_031292615.1 Coriobacteriia bacterium
CCCAGATCATCGCGCCCAAGGAGTGCCCGGGGTGCCATGGCGGGCGCATCCTGCCGTGGACTCCCCTGCACGAGCGCGCGGACTGGCTTCAGACTCATGGACCCGAAGCGCTGCTCGTCGGTACGGCGTCATGCTACAAGTGCCACGACTTCGGGCTGAAGTTCTGCGACTCGTGCCACAAGCTCAGGCCGCCGTCCCACACACCCCGTGACCAGTGGCTTATCAACCATCCCGCCAAGGCACAGGCCGACACGCGCGCCTGCTTCACGTGCCACCAGGCGAGCTTCTGCAAGACGTGCCACGTGAACCATCAGCCGAACTGGCTCGCGGATCACCCCAGCTACGTGCAGGCCAACGGCTCGGCGAAGTGCCTGCAGTGTCACAGTCAGACGTTCTGCTCCTCGTGCCACGCGACGGGCTCAGCGGCGGGCTCTACCTCTAGCTCTGGATCGTTGCCGGCCACACAGACCACCGCAACGCCTTAGCGCGAAGGCCCCCGGAGACTCGCTCTCCGGGGGCCTTCGACCTGTCGCGCCAAGAACGCCGCAGCCGAAACGCGCGCGCTCAGCTAGCCGCCGAGCTTGCGAACCAGCACCTCGTTGACGACCTTCGGGTTGGCCTGGCCGCCGGTCTCGCGCATGACCTGGCCCACAAAGAAGCCGATCACGGCGGTCTTGCCGCCACGGTATTGCTCGGCCTGACCGGGATTTGCGGCAATGATCCGGTCGACGACCGCTTCAATCTCGCCCGTGTCGCTGACCTGCTTCATGCCCTTGAGCTCGACGATGGCGCCCGGTGCATCTCCGGTCGCGGCCATCTCGGCGAAGACCTCCTTGGCCTGCTTGCTCGAGATTGTGCCGTCCTCGACCAACGCGACCAACTCGGCGATCATGCCCGGCACGATGCGCGAGCTGGTGACCGGGATGTTCTCGGTGTTGAGGTATGCCGAGAGGTCGTTGAGCATCACGTTGCTGATGGCGCGTGAGCGCTCAACGCCAGCAATCGTGACAGCGGCCTCGAAGAAGTCCGCAAGGTCGAAGTCGCCGGAGAGCACGGTGGCGTCGTGGGCAGGCAGCCCGAAGTCGGCCATAAAGCGGGTGCGGCGGGTGTCGGGCAACTCGGGCAGGCGGCTGCGGATCTCGGCGATGAACTCGTCGGTGAACTCGAAGGGCACCATATCGGGCTCGGGGAAATAGCGGTAGTCGTGCGCCTCTTCCTTGCTGCGCAGCGTGCTGGTGCGGCGTGCGCCCACGTCGTAGTGACGCGTCTCTTGGACCACCTTGCCGCCACCTTCGACCAAGTCCGCCTGGCGGATGATCTCGGCGAGCAGGCCATCGTGGAGCGCCTTGAAGCTGTTCATGTTCTTCAGCTCGGCCTTGGTGCCCAGCTCCGTCTCGCCGCGCGGGCGGATGCTCACGTTGGCGTCGACGCGCATCGAGCCCTCTTCCATGCTGCAGTCCGAGATGCCCAGCGACAGCCAGATCAGCCGTAGCTTCTGCGCGAAGCGGCGGGCCTCTTCGGGCGTGCGCATGTCGGGCTCGCTGACCAGCTCGATGAGCGGTGTACCTGCGCGGTTGAAGTCGACGAGCGACTTTGTCGCACCCGAAATGCGGCCCTCACTTCCGCCGACGTGAACCATCTTGCCGGTGTCCTCTTCCAGATGGATGCGCGTGATGCCGATGCGCGAGACGTACCCGGAGCCGTCCTCGGCCAGCGTCACGCCGGCAGGCGCCGACGCGAGGTCCGCGCGCTCCTCGGCGAGCTTGCCGTCGACCTCGACGTTGACGAAGCCGTCGGCACAGAACGGGAGGTCGTACTGGGAGATCTGGTAGTCCTTGGGCATGTCGGGATAGAAGTACTGCTTGCGATGGAACTGGCTCCAGTGTGCGATCTCGCAGTTGGTCGCCAGACCCGCAAGTACCGTCGACTCGATGGCGCGCGCGTTGGGAACCGGCAGTGCTCCCGGCAGCCCGAGGCACACCGGGCACGTGCGCGTATTTGGCTCACCGCCGAAGTCGACGGGACATCCGCAGAACATCTTTGTATTCAGCGACGTCAGCTCGGTATGAATCTCAAGGCCGATGACGGCCTCCCAGGTCTCCATGACCTCGGCGAGACGATCTTTCGCCATGCGCGGGACTCCTTGTCGTGTCAGCTCGACGCGCGGATCGCAGACACCTCAAACCTCGGGGTCGGACCTGCGCGGGTGTCTACTCGTACCCGACGATTCTACCCGAGCCCACCCCAGACCGGGGCGCGTGGCATCTCGCGGGTATAGACACGTTGGCCGAGCACCGCCCTGAGCTGGGTTTCGTGCTCGCCCCGACCTCGTCCATCGACTCTGTGGAGGACTCCATGACCGTCGACAACATCACACCGATCGTCTCTGAACAACTCCCTAGCGACGGGTCGGCCCCCGACGCCGACGCCGCCGAGCCCACCTCGATCGGCCCGCTCGCAGCCGCCAGGCTGTCGGGCAACGACGTGCAAGCCAACCTCTCGGCGATGGGCAGCGTGACGGCCGGCTCGCTGTCTGCGACCGGCTCGGCAATCGGTGCGGCGTCCGTTGAGGGCGACGCGACGATCACGGCCTCGATGGTGCCGGCGCTGCTCGCCAAGGGTGACACGACGATCCAGCAGTCGTACGCAAGCGCGATGATCGTCGGAGGCGGCGGCAACACCACCGTCCACCAGGCGGTATCCCCGCTGATCATCGGCAAGACGATGGACATCTCGCAGGCTGGCGCCGGCGTGCTGGTGACCGGCGACGCCGACGTGAAGAGCAGCTGGGTGGGCATCGTGCTCGCGCCCAAGACGACCATCTCGGAGAACTCTCGCGTCATCATCGACACGAAGGCGGCCTTCATCATCGCCATCGCCCTCTTTGGCGGACTGGGGCTCATCGCGCTGGCGGTCACGCTTGCGACACGTCGTCTGATGCGCTGGCGCCCGACGATCACGATCCCCGGCGTTAAGTCGCTTCCTCAGCTGCCCGACCTCGCCACACTCCAGGAGAAGTGGCAGCAGATGCGTCACGTCGCGTAAGGCGTATCCTCTCTGATGCATAGGTCCGCCATCCACGAAACGGAGTTGCCCCTTGTCCGCAACCACTTCGTCTGATTTCGGCGCGCTCGAGCACGAGTGGGGCGCTCGCAACTACCACCCGCTGCCCGTCGTCGTTGCCTCTGGCCAGGGCGCCTGGGTCACCGATGTCGAGGGCAAGCGTTACCTCGACTTCCTCTCGGCATACTCGGCGCTTAACTTCGGGCACCGGCATCCGGGTATCGTGGCTGCCGCGCACAAGCAGCTCGACACGCTGTCTCTGACCAGCCGAGCCACCATGAACGACCAGCTCGGCCCGTTCCTTCGCGACCTGTGCGCGCTGTGCGACATGGACCTGGCGCTGCCGATGAACACCGGCGCCGAGGCGGTCGAGACCTCGCTGAAGACCGCACGCAAGTGGGGCTACGACATCAAGGGCGTGCCGGACGGCCAAGCCAAGATCGTCGTGTGCGAGAACAACTTCCACGGCCGCACCACCACGATCATCTCGTTCTCGGGTGACCCTAGCGCGCGCGACGGCTTCGGACCGTTTACCCCTGGCTTCATCACCGTTCCTTTCGGCGATGCCACCGCACTCGAGGCCCTATTCGTCAGCGACCCGACGATCGTCGGCTTCCTCGTGGAGCCCGTGCAGGGTGAAGCCGGCGTCATCGTGCCGCCCACCGGCTACCTGCGCCGAGTGCGCGAACTGTGCACGCAGCACGGCGTGCTGATGATCGCCGACGAGATCCAGTCCGGCTTCGGTCGCACCGGCGCCACGTTCGCGTGCGATCACGAGGGTGTGAGGCCCGACATCTACTGCTTGGGCAAGGCGTTGGGTGGAGGCATCATGCCGGTGTCGGCGGTCGTCTCACATGCCGAAGTTCTCGGCGTGCTGACGCCCGGCACCCACGGCTCGACGTTCGGCGGCAACCCGCTGGCCTGCGCCATTGGCCGAGAAGTCCTGCGCATCATGGCCACCGGCGAGCTGCAGGAGCGCTCGCGCGCGCTCGGCAAGCACATGCTGGCGCGCCTGCGCGATGCGGGGCTCCCGGCAATCGAGGAGGCGCGCGGCATCGGGCTGTGGGCCGGCGTGCAGCTCTTCGCGGAGGCGGGACCGGCGCGCGGCTACTGCGAGCAGATGGTCGGGCGCGGGGTCATCGTCAAGGACACGCACGCGACCACGCTGCGCCTCGCTCCCCCGCTTGTAATCGAGGCCGCCGACCTGGACCTGGCGCTCGACACGGTGCTGGACGTGCTCTCGCAGGCGAAGATGGTGTAGCCCGCCGCGCCGCCATCTTGCCGCGCGCGACGCCCCCGCTCGGCTGCCCATGGAGCGCCGTACACCAGAACTGTCGTACCACTCCACGTAACGCATACAGGAATCCGCGGCCCGCAGGGGTATACCTGTCATAGGCAGGTTTTGCCTGTCATTTGTCTGATGCTGACCAACCGGGAGGAACCCATGTCCGACGAGAAGAAGAGCGACTCCGCGTTCGACCCTGCAGGTATCGTCGAGAAGGCGTTTCTGCTTGGACTGGGCGTGCTCGAAACCACGAAAGAGAAGACCGAAGAGCTCGCCAACGACCTTATCGAAAAGGGCAAGGTTTCGCAGGGCGACGCCAAGAAGGTCGGCGACAAGATCGGCGCGATCGCCGCCGAGCAGCAGGAGGCGTTCCGCAAGACCGTGGCCACCGAGACCGAGAAGGCCATCAAGACCAGCGGCGGTATCACTCGCGCGGACTACGACAAGCTCGAGGCCGAGCTCGCCGAGCTCAAGGCCATGATTGCGGGCCAGCGGACCGGCGGCACTCCCTCCGCCCCCGACGCTCCCGCCGAATAGGCGGCCGTGGCTCCCTACAAGCACCTCGACCGGTACCGTCAGATAGTCGGCGTGCTGCTGGACGAGGGCTTCGACGACATGCTCGACATGACTGGGCTGCGCCGGTTCCAGCCGGTCACGGCTCGGCTGCGCCCCGACCACGGCACGCGCGAGACGTTTGGCGTGCGCCTTCGTCACACGGTCGAGCGCCTCGGGCCCACCTTCGTCAAGCTGGGGCAGGTCGCTTCCACGCGGCCCGACCTCATTCCCGAGGACGTCATCCACGAGCTGCGCAAGCTCCAAGACGACGTCGCTCCCTTCCCTGACGCCGAAGCCTACGCATCGATCGAGCGCGAGCTAGGCGGCAAGATCGACGAGCTGTTCAGTCAGTTCGATCGCAAGCCGATTGCGGCAGCGTCGCTCGGCCAGGTGTACTGCGCGGTGCTGCCCGACGGCACTCCGGTGTGCGTGAAGGTCCAGCGTCCCAACGTCGAGCACATCGTCGACACCGACCTCGACATCTTGCGCACGCAGGCGCGCTTCGTGGCGACACACTCCGACCTCGCAGAGCGCTACGACATCGCCGAGATCGCCGACGAGTTCGCCAACGCCGTACGCGGCGAGCTGGACTACATGGCCGAGGGTGCTAACTGCGAGCGTCTGGGCGTGGCGTTCGCCGACGACGACACAGTCAAGTTCCCCCGCGTCTTCTGGGAGTTCACGACCTCGCACGTGCTCACGACCGAGCGGCTCTTTGGCTTGCCGTTCAACAAGCCCGAGAAGCTTACCGAGGGCGGCCAGGACCGCAAAGAGCTGGCGAAGCTCGGCATCTACTGCTACCTCGAGCAGATCTTCGTGCACGGCTTCTACCACGCCGATCCGCATCCTGGCAACCTGTTCGCGCTCGAGGATGGGCGCGTTGGGTTCACGGACTTCGGACGCTGCGGCACGATCTCCCGCGTCGGCCGAGAACAACTCGCCGACCTGTTCATGGCGATCGTGGACGACGATCCCGGCCTCGCGGTAGACACGCTCGTCAACGGCGCGGGCAACCCAGCCGACATCGACGTGGCGGAGCTCGAGCGCGACGTGTCTCGACTCATCACCAAGTACTACAACAAGTCGCTGCAGCAGATTCGCATCGGCGACCTGATCAACGAGGTGCTCGACCTCGTCCGCGACCACCACCTGATGCTCTCCAGCGAGCTTGCGATGCTCCTCACCACCCTCGTGGTGCTCGAGGGGCTGGGCAGGTTGCTCGACCCCGACTTCGACTTCGTGGCGGTAACTGCGCCGTTCGCGCGCAAGATCACGACCGCCCGTATGTCACCGCAGGCGCTGACGCGCAGCTTCGCGCAGTCGCTGCGCCGCATGGTGCGGATGGGCCAAGAGATCCCCGAGTCGCTCACTCGCCTCCTTCGCCGAGCCGGTCAGGGCGAGTTTCGACTGGCGGTTCACCCAACCGGCTTCGACCCCGTCATCAAACGCTTCGAGGAGGCAACAAACCGCCTGGCGTTCGCGCTGGTGGTCTCGGCGTTCGTGGTGGGGCTTTCGATGCTGCTCGCCAAGACCGACCTGCCGATCTGGTTCATCTGGACCGCAAGGTTCTTCTTAGCAGGCGCACTGGTCGTGGGTAGCTGGTTCTTCATCTCGATCGTTGAAGCGCACTACCGAAAGAAGTAGGGCTTCGAGATCCCGCACAGCACAAAGGGCGCCGACCCTCGCGGTCGGCGCCCTTCTTGACTCACGCTCGCTCTACGCCGGAGGAGCAGGTGGTGCGGGAGGTACGGGCATGTCGCCACCGGATGACGGAGGTGCCGGTGCGTTGGGGGCATCATAGTGCGCCGGCGCTTGGGGTCCTGGCCCAGCGTACCCGCCCGGAGCCTGCGGCGGCTGATAGCCACCGGGCTGTTGCGGGCGCTGCCCGCCGCCACTGTTTGACAGCATCTTGTCGATACCCTCGAACACGGGAACCATGAAGCTCGGCGGAACCTTGTCGGTCTTGCCAAAAGCTACGCGGACTTCCTGGGTGTAGAGGTAGTACAGGATGGCGAGCGCGAACAGAATGCCGATGATCGCGCCGAGGATTCCACCTCCGCGCGATGCGAAGATGTTGATGACGTCGGACACGGCGGCGACGTAGCACCAGATGACGCCAACGGTCCACGCCCACGGCTTGAGTCCGAGCGCACCTGCGCCGAACACGATGCCGAAGATGCCCAGTATGCCGAGCCAGACGGTGAGAATCAACCCAACCATGCTGGCCACCGCGAGCCCCGCTCCGGCACCCAGAGCGCCAGAGGCCGCTGCCGCACCGCTGAGCGCGAGAGCGGCCATCAGGGTCACCACAGCGAAGATCGCGACGAATACCTCCAGCACTCCACCGACGATCGCGAGCCACGCAAGAATCGTGACGCCCATGGGTCTGTTCATAGTGACTCCCCTTCCAATCTCGGCCCGGGTAGTCCCCGCTGACCGATTTCTTCGCGCTGGGCTGTTGCACGAGTGTATTCCCGCCTAAGCGGTTCCGGACGCACCCCCGGACGAAAGCACAAGGACCGCCCGGTGGGCGGTCCTTCTCGGTAGAAGCGGGAGTAGTACCCGACGCCTACAACAGCGCGCTCTTCACCTTGTCGATGGCGTTGCTCTCGGCGTCGTCGATGCCGTTTTTCGCCTCGGCGGCGGCATCGGCGACCCCGAGTACCAGCGCCTTGAACGCCTCGGCCTCGTCGGGCGCGACTTCCCTGATGATCGCGAATGCTGCCGCGACACGGTCCATCGTGACGGGCTCGATGTCGTCGGACTTGATCGTCTTGTCGCGATGTCGGCCGGCGTCAACCGCCAAGTCGCGGACCAGCGTCGAAGCGCTGGTCTTGGCCTGCTCCAGAAGGTAGCGCGCGGCAGCCGTGGTCTCGCTCATGCTCTCCCAGAAGTGCGTGCCGTTGGCCATCGTCACGAACATCATCGTGTCGGTGACGGCGAAGGCGAGCGCCTCCCACTGGTCAGGCGTGAAGTCGGTCTTGGTCGCCATGCGTGCTCCTCGGATTCGACGGTGCGGGACGGGATGGGTGATGCGGTTCTTACCCGCGAACGAGCGGGCTGCGCAGGTCCAGCGCAAGATCGCGCTCGATGGCCGCCGCCGCCCGGAACACGGTGCTCTCGGCGAAGTAGTCACCGATGATCTGCAGGCCGATGGGCATCCCGCTCGCCCCGAAGCCGCACGGCACGCTGATCGCGCAGTTGCCGGCCAGGTTGATCGGGATGGTGTAGGTGTCCGAGAGGTACATGGTGAGCGGATCGCTCTTCTCGCCGAACTTCCACGCGACCTGCGGAGAGGTCGGCGTGAGCAGCACATCGTACTCCTTGAACGCCTCGGTGAACTCCTGTGCGATGAGCGTGCGCGCCTTTTGCGCCTGGCCGTAGTACGCGTCGTAGTAGCCGGCCGACAGCGCGTACGTTCCCAGCATGATGCGCCGCTTGGCCTCCGGGCCGAAGCCCTCGGCGCGCGACTTGGTGTAGAGCTCGATGGTGTCGGCCGGGTCGGCCGTACGATGTCCGTAGCGGATGCCGTCGAAGCGAGCGAGGTTCGACGACGCCTCGGCCGGACCGATGATGTAGTACGCCGAGAGGCCGTGCTGGCTCGTGGGCAGGTTGACCTCGCCCACCGTCGCGCCCATCGCTTCGAAGCGCTTGGCGGCGGCTAGCACCGAGTCGCGCACCTCGGCGGTCACGCCCTCCATGCCGAGCAGGTCTGCCACGATCGCGACGCGCAGGCCAGCGGCGTCGGCGTTGCGTGCAGCTGCGATGAAGTCCTCCGGCTCGCGCTCGGCGCTCGTAGCGTCGTAGCGGTCCTTGCCGCAGATCGCCTGGAGCACAGCGGCGTTGTCCTCGACGTTGCGCGAGAAGCCGCCGATCTGGTCGAGGCTCGAAGCGAATGCGACGCAGCCGTAGCGGCTGACTCGCCCGTACGTCGGCTTGAGAGCGACGGTGCCGGTGAGCGAGCCGGGCTGGCGGATCGAGCCACCTGTGTCGCTTCCCAGCGTCACCGTCGCCATACCCGAGGCCACAGCCGCGGCACTGCCCGCGCTCGAGCCACCGGGAACGCGCTCGAGGTCCCACGGGTTCTTGGCACCGCCGAAGGCGCTGGTCTCGCCCGAGCTGCCGAACGCGAACTCGTCCATGTTGCACTTGCCCAGCGGCAGCACGCCGGCCGAGATCAGCCGGGCGACGGCCGTACAGTCGTACGGGCTGACGTAGCCCTCGAGAATGCGGCTCGAGCACGTGGTGTTCGTGCCGATCAGGTTCATGTTGTCCTTGAACGCGGCGGGCACGCCGGCAAGCGGCGGGAGGTCGGCTTCAGCGGCGCCTCCGCGCACGAGCGCGTCGATCTTCTCGGCAGCGGCGATGGCCAGGCCGGGCGTGACCTGGTTAAAGGCGTGGACATCCCCGTCGAGCGCGTCGATGCGCGCAAGGGATGAGTCGGCCACCTCGACGGCGGAGAACTCGCCGGCGACGATGCCAGCTCGGACTTGGAGTGCGGTCAGCTCGTGCACGTCGATATGGCTCACTCGTCGTCACCGCCCGCGGCGATCGCCGGGATGACGAAGGCGCCATTCTCGGACTGCGGAGCGTTTGAGATCGCGACATCCTGCGAGAACGGCGGCACCACCACGTCTTCACGCGTGACGTTGGTGACGGCGATGGCGTGCGCCATCGGCGCGACGCTGGCCAGATCGAGCCGCTGAATCTCGTCGATGTGGCCGAGGATGGAGTTCAGGTCGTCGCGCATCGCTTCGACCTCGGAGTCGGTCAGCGCGAGGCGCGCGAGCATGGCGACGTGTCGAACGTCGTGCTCGGAGAGGGACATGAAGGGCGTCCTTTCGTGCGAACGGCCGGCGCGAGATGATGCGCGCACTTTTCGGCGAGAACAGACGCAGACCATCATACCCGAGCAACGCGAGCTCGGGCGCCAATCAGGCGTCTAGAAGCGCACGTCGGGCGGCAAGTCAGTGGTGCTGATGGTCGTCCCGATCGCTACGTCCGACCACGTCTTGCCGTCGAAACTGACCACGGCCTGGTTGGTACCAGCGGTGTCGTCGGTGACGGCGAGGAGCACCCACCAGCGGCCCTTCTTGTCCTGGGTCATCGCACGCACCGAGACGCTCTTCAGCTTGCCGATCTGACCGTCATCCTGAAGTGCCTTGACGCCCTTGGTTGCGGCGACCTTGTTGCTCGGCCGAGGAATGGAGCCGATCTGAGCGGACTTGCTCGCCGACCCCACGCTCACAGGGGCACCGATCGCACCGCCCGCGGCATCGACGTTCGCCGGCGCAGTGGCCGGGGCCGACGGTTGTGAAGGTGAAGCCGTGGGGGTAACGCCCCCCGGCGCGGCGGCGCTCGGCGCGACAGGCGCCGCAGCTTTGGGGTTGCATCCAACGACGCCGAGCACTGCGAGCAGCGCGACCGCCACCGCCAGAAGGCTTGCAGCACTCTTTGCGTCGGTTCGCATCATCGTCTCCCGAGGCTTGCGGCGGGCGGGCGGTCAGC
>JARLGT010000053.1 GCA_031292615.1 Coriobacteriia bacterium
ACGCTCGTCCACGGGGGCTCGACTGCCGGCTCATGAATCGCGACTGCCAGAGAGCCCACGCCGATGCCGAGCACCGTGTGCGGTGCGAGCATTGCCACCCATGGAACGAGTGCCTTGGAGACGCGGCCCAAAACGACGACGACCAGCGCGAGCAGGATCGGAAGCGCAAACCCGAGCCACGGCGCTGCGACGAGCGTCGACATCAGCCTCTCACCTCCGTCAGCTCATCGACACGAGTCGTGCGCATCTCTCGGGCGACAGCGACAAGCAGCGCAAGCCCGACGGCAGCCTCAGCGGCAATCACCACGAGGACCATGAGCGCGATTCCTTGGACGTTGGCGGGATGTGCCGTTCGCAGCGTCGCACCCAGCCCGACCAGCAACAACAACGCGGCTCCCAGCATCACTTCGATGCTCGCGAGCACGGCGACGACATCTCGGCGAACGAGAACGCCGGACAGGCCCAGACCGAAGAGCAGGCAGGCGACAGCGACGAGCATCATCGGCGCTCACCGCCCATCACGAACACGACGGCCACCAGAGCGACCAGAAGTAGCGCTCCGACCGCCTCGAACTGTGGCAGCATCGGGCCGAGTAGCAACGTAGCGAGTTCGGCAGGTCCACCGACACTCGGGGTCGAACCACTGACCGCGACCACGGGGCGAAGCATCAAGAAGAGCATCGCCGAGACCGTAAGCGAGGCGATCACGTAGAGCGGATCGAATCGGCTCTCGAGCGTGGGCGCGCCACCAGGACCGCGGTGCACGAGCATGATCGCGAACAAGATGAGCACGAGCACGCCGCCGACGTAGACAAACAGCTCGGCCAGCGCGAGGAACCCGAAGCCGTAGTAGGCGAAGAAGCCGGCAATGGCCAGCAGGAACGCCCCAAGTCCGAGCGCCATGCGCATCACATCGCGCTCCAGCAGCACGAACAGTGCGCCGACGATCGCCACCGCCGAGAGCAACCAGAAGAGCGACTGGGAGACTAGCTCGCTCACTGGGTCACCCCCTTCGCGGAATCGTGCGAGTCCTCTGGGTTGGCCGGGGCGCTGTCCTCAGTTATGGATCCCCCGGGCACGCAAGCCTCGCCGGACGCCGCGCCCTTCACGGAGTCGCGGCCCGTCGCACGGCTGCCGTCTCCAGAGCGCACCATCTCGTCCTTGTCGAACAGCGTGAGCTCTCGCGAATAGAACGACAGCTCGTACTGACCGGTGTGCTTCAGCGCGCCGGTCGGGCACTGCTCGGCACACAGTCCGCAGAAGCAGCACTTGGAGAGGTCCATGTCGTAGCGAGTCACGCAGCGCCCATCGGGGTCGTCGACACGCTCGACTCGGATCGCGAAGTCAGGGCAGGTCCGGGCGCAGAACGTGCAGCCCACGCATACCTCCGAGGAACAGCGCAGACAGCGCGCGGCCTCGGCCTGACCCTCGACGCGTGTGAAGCCCAGCTCCACCTGCCTGAAGTCCTTCGCGCGCTCCAAGCCCCTTGCCTCAGGCATCTCGACGCGCCGACGCGAGTTCTCGACGCCGTCGATCCGCGCCTTCTGGTAGCGAGCGTAGACCGGAACCGGCCGATAGACGCGGTCGGCCGAAAGGTCGTCGCCTGATAGGAAGCGGTGGATGGAGTTGGCGGCCTCATGGCCGCTCGCAATCGACGCGATGCAAGAGCCGGGGCCGGTTACGACCTCGCCACACGCGAAAACACCGGGCATCTTGGTGGTCATCAGAGAACCGTCAACGGGAAGCAGCCCGCGTTCGGTCAGTAGCAGGTCGCTACCTGCGACGATGCCGGCGAGCTTCGGCGCCTGGCCGATCGCGAAGACAACGACATCGGCGGGCATGTCGGTGAACTCATCGGCGAACTTGGGCGAGAAGCGTCCTTGAGCGTCGAAGACGGACAGGCACGACTGCATACGCATGCCTGTGACCTTGCCGTCCTCGTTCAGGACGGAGTTGGGGCCCCAGGAGCAGTCGATCGTCACACCCTCGTCGAGCGCCTCTTGGATCTCCCAAGGGTGCGCGGGCAGCTCCTCTTGGCTCTCGAGCGCCGTCAGCGTCACAGCGGTCGCGCCCACCCGCAGGGCAACCCGTGCGCAGTCCACAGCGACGTTGCCGCCGCCGATCACGACGACGCGCTTTCCTTTGACGCCTGCGTCGCCCTTCCAGTTCCCATCGCGCAGGAACGGCAGTGCGCCCACCACGCCGTGCGAATCGGCGCCGGGCAGCGGCAGAATCCGGCTGTCTTGCAGTCCCGCCGAGATCAGCACGGCGTCGTACTCGCCGATCAGGTAGTCGATCGGCACGTCGTCGCCCACAGACACGTTGAGTTTGAGCTCCATCCCCATCGTGATCAGGTCGTCGACTTCCTGCTTGAGCACGTCCCGCGGCAGCCTGTACGCGGGAACGCCTGAGTACAGCGCGCCACCCGCATGGTGGTCCTTTTCGTAGACCACGACGGTGTAGCCGTTGCGCATCAAATCGTAGGCCGCCGAGAGCCCACTCGGCCCAGAGCCGATGATCGCCACGCGCTGGTCGCGAGTCTTGGGCAGAGGCTTGACCCGCTCGTCGCGTACCTCGGCGTAGCGTTCGTACGCGACTCTATGCAGCGGACGGATTGCGATCGGCTCGTCGTAGTAGTTGCGCTTGCAGGCTGCCTCGCAAGGGTGATGGCAGATGCGGCCGAGCACGCCCGGCATGATGTTGCGGTCGCGCACGAGCTCGTAGGCCTCGGCAACCTTCTCTTCGGCCAGGAAGTAGGACTGACCGCGCGCGTCCACGTTCGCAGGACAGTTGCCCACGCACGGAGGCAGGTGGTCCTCTGAGTAGAGACGGTCGATCAGGCCGTTGTACTCCTGCGGCATCGATCGAATGACCGGAATCTCGTCGCGTCCGAGAATGCCAGTCAGGCGCAGAGCACCGCGCCAGCGTGGCGAGAGGGTGATCTTCTCGAACGGGTAACGCAGCGTCTCAGCCTTGCCGCTGGCACGCTTGCCGGTGATCGCCATGCCGGCGAAGACGCTCCGCCAGCGCTCGAAGAAGCCGCGGACTCCTGGAGCGAAGTCGTTGGTGACCGACACGCGCAGTCGCACGGAGGATGGCGTGCGATCCGGAGCGCGCGTGCCCGTATTCTCAGGGACTACCGCCATGGAATCACCAGCCCGACCAGCACGAGCTGAACGAGGGCCATGGGCGTAAGTACCTTCCACGCCAGTGACATGAGCTGGTCAGGACGCATGCGGGGAAATGTCCACTTCGCCCACATCATAGTGACCGCAATCGCCGCCGCGATGGCGACGAAGATCAGCCCACCGAACACGCCCGGCAGCCCGAGTCCGCCGCCAAAGAACATCGCGGCGCCGAACAGCGATGCCGCCACGATGCCGCCGTACTCGGCCATCATGAACACGGCCCAACGGATGCCCGAATAGTCGGCAAAGTACCCCGCCACCAACTCGGATTCGGCCTCCGATAGGTCAAATGGGCCGCGGTTAAGCTCGGCGAGCGATGCGATGAAGTAGACGAGGAAGCCGATCGCGTTGAGCGGCAGCCACCAGAAGCGCCATGCGTCGTGGACCGAGACGGTCGAGATTGAGCCCGCAAGGAGGCACAGCGCGAGTACGGACAGCGTGCGCGGCAGCTCGTAGGAGATCATCTGCGCGGCACCTCGAACGCCACCGATCGACGCGTAGGAGTTGCGCGACGACCAGCCGGCGATGAGCATTCCGATGACCGAGATGGCTGGTACGGCTAGGAAGAACAGCACACCTGAAGCGATGTTGAACGGCGCCCAACCCGCGGCAAACGGGATGACCGCCAGCGAGGACGCGACCGGCACGAACACGAGCAGCGGTGCGATACGGAAGACCGGGGTGTCGGCCTGTGTAGGAGTGATGTCTTCCTTGAGCACCAGCTTCACGGTATCCGCAAGCGTCTGAAGCAAGCCGAACGGGCCAGCCTCCTGGGGTCCCAGGCGCATCTGGATGCGAGCGGCGACCTTACGCTCGGCCCACACGCCGATAAGCGCAGCCACCGCGATCAAGAGCCCCGCGGCAAGACCTACGATGAGTCCCCATGCGAAGGTGTTCATCGGTCGATCTCCCCGAAGACAGGGTCGAGCGACCCGAGAACCACCACGAGGTCGGGCAGGGTGTGACCGGCGGCAAGCATGCCGGCGAGCGACAGATTACAGAAGGCCGGCGAGCGAACCTTCATGCGGTAGGGTCTGGGCGAACCGTCTGACACGAGGTAGACGCCAAGCGAGCCTCTGGCAGATTCGATGTGGTCGTAGGCGTCACCTGCGGGCGGTGCAATCAAGCGTGGCAGCCCCTCGGCCTTGAAGTGGCCACCGGGCATCTGCGCGATGCACTGATCGACGATCTTGGCCGACTCGTAGCACTCGAAGAGCTTCACACGCCCGCGGTCGTAGGCATCACCCTTGTCACCGACGACCACGTCGAACTCCATGCGCGGATACACCGAGTAGGGGTCGTGCTTGCGCAGATCCCAGTTCACGCCACTGCCGCGTGCAACAGGACCCGAGGCGCCGCAGGCGACAGCGTCCTGAGCCGACAGCACGCCGATCCCCTTCAGTCGCCCGCGAGTGATCACGTTGCCAAAGAACAGCGAGTCCATCTCGGCAAGCGTGGCGTCGACCGTTCCTATGAACGCCGAGACCTTGTCGAACCAGCCGTCGGGGGCGTCGTAGCTCACTCCCCCAGGCCGTACGTAGTTGTAGGTCAGCCGAGCCCCACAGAGGTCCTCGAACAGCTCGACGATGCGTTCGCGCAGATCAAACGCGTAGATGAACATCGAAAACGCGCCCGTGTCGGCAGCTGCGGCGCCGATTCCCATCATGTGGCTCGCCATACGCTGCAGCTCGCACACGATCACGCGCAGATACTCGGCGCGCTCCGGCACGCGGATCCCGGCCAGACGTTCCACCGTGCGGCAGTACGCCCAGTTTGCGTACATCGACCCAACGTAGTCGAGCCGATCGGTCAGCGGCACGATCTGCAGGTACGTGCGGTTCTCGGCCATCTTCTCGATGCCGCGATGCAGGTATCCGATCATCGGGTCGACCTTGACGATGACATCGCCGTCCAGATGGACGACGAAGCGGCCAACACCGTGCGTTGACGGGTGCGAAGGGCCGACGTTGAGCACGAGCTCCTCGATGGGGCGCCCGTCTTCGCTAAGCGCCGTGCGGCGCGATTCTACCTCCAGAGGCATCGTCGACCCCCTCTCTAGATGTAGTCCGGACGGCGGATGACGTTCGGGTCGTCGTAATCCTTGCGAAGAGGCCAACCCGGCCACTCCTCGGGAAGCAGAATGCGCCGCATGTCGGGGTGACCCGTAAAGTGGATGCCGAAGAGGTCCCACACCTCGCGCTCCTGCCAGTTCGCGGCCGGCCACACGGGGCACAGCGAGGCGACGCGTGGCTCGATGCGGCCGACACGCGTCTTGACGAACGCACTGCAGGACAGCGATCGCGACGTGACCCGGTAGACCATCTCGAAGTCATCGCCGGTATCGACCGCGGTGACCATGCCGAGCCGATCGAAGCCGAGCTCCAGAAGCTCCGACGCGGTCTGAAGCAGGTTCGCGCTCCCGACCTCGATCACGACGTCCTCGAAGTGGTCGCTGATGCGCGCATCGAGTTGTGGCGACAGCTCGGCGAGGTGGTGACGCACATCGTGTGGGCTCACAGGGCGTCACCAGCCCCTTCGCCCTTGCGTGGAAGCAGCGTCTTGCGCTCGTGGCGCTTGCCCGGGGCGATGGACTCCTCCCTGACCAGCTCGCGCAGCTGGATGATGCCGTCTTGGAGAGACTCTGGGCGCGGAGGACAGCCCGCGATGTAGACGTCGATCGGCAGGAAGGTGTCCGCACCGCGCACCACGGAGTACGTGTCGTAGTAGAAGATCCCGCCGGACACGGTGCAGTTCCCCATCGCAACCACCCACTTGGGTTCGGGCATCTGGTCGTAGAGCAGCTTGACCGCGGGCTTCATCTTCTCGGTGATCGTGCCAGCGAGGATCATCACGTCGGTATGCCGAGGGTCGGGGCGCGGAAACGTTCCCAGCCGATCGAAGTCGAATTTGTTGAACGACGCTGCGATGAGCTCCATCGCGCAGCACGCAGTGCCCATTGGAAACGCCCATAGGGACTGCCCGCGCGACCAGTCGACCAGCTTGTCGACGCTCGTCAGGATGACGCTCCCGCCGCTGCCGCTCAGTGCCGTGCCGATGTTGTCTACGATCGCCACTCGAGCGCTCCCTTCCGCCAGGCATAGGCCAGCCCGAGCGTCAGAAACGCGAGGAACGCAGCGACCTCGACAAGCTCGTTTCCGCGGATGCCGGTCGTCACGGCGAAGAGAAGCACCGCTTCGGCGTCGAAAAGCACGAAGAGCGCTGCGATGGTTGAGAAACGAAGGCGTGGAGCGGTCCACGGTTCGCCGGCCTGTTCCATGCCGCACTCGAAGGGAGAGTTCTTCGAGGCGCTAGGGGCCCGAGGAGACAGCAGTGAGTTGGCCACAAAGACCACGAGGATGAAGGCCGTCGCCGCTGTAGCGAGGCCAACCACGAACAGCATCCCCTGCGCAAACGCCCCCTGCATTCGACCTCCTGGCTCTGTCTTCTCGGCGAACGTCCGCCAAGAGCCGGTTAGACAGCTGACTCAGGAACACTCCGCGCGAACAACGGTGCGGAGGAACGACTGGCGTCAGTGTAATCGAGTGAACAGACTTTGTGAAGTTAGTTACAAAGTAGCGCATGACAGCCAGTTTGCGCAGGTAGAAGGCTCAGATGGCGCCAACTCGCCGGTAGACGGCGGGGCCGGGACGGTAAACGGCGGCTTACTCGTTCTCGTTCGCCGAAAGCCGCTCGATCTCCTCTGAGACCGTGATCCACTCTTCTTCCAGCCGAGGGAGCTTGGCCTTCAGAGCGTTGTACTCGGCGATTGCCGCGTCGAAGGCCGCCGGAGTCGCGTAGGTCTCGGGACGAGCCATCAACTCCACCAGCTCGTCGTGACGAGCCTGCGCGGTCGCAAGCTCCGCATCCAGTACCTTCAGACGCTCCTTGCGGCCTTTAGTCGATCGATACGCCTTGTTGCGCGCCTCGGCCTCGGCACGCTTCTGCTCCTTGGTCTTGGGACCCGTGACTACAGGCGCTACCGCAGAAGCCACGTCCGCTCCCCCCTTGCCGTGCACCCGCCGAGGAACGCCGCGCACATCGCCCACCGGCTTGGTACCCGGCGAAGCTGCAGCTGCCGTCGCGTGCGAGGCCCCGCGCGTCGCTTGGCTCAGGGTGCGCGTGGAAGACGGCGCTGCCGCCGATGCACCCGAGGCCTTCTCCTCCTGTTCGCGCTTGAACAGGTAGTAGTCGTAGTCGCCGTCGAAGAGCCGAACTCGGCCGTCTCGGACCTCGACGATCTTGTTGGCGATCGAGCGGATGAGGTGCCGATCGTGGGTGATGAGCGCAATCGTGCCGTTGAAACGTTTCAGCGCCTGCTCGAGTACGTCGGAAGACGCGATGTCCAAGTGGTTGGTCGGCTCGTCGAGGCACAGCAGCGGTGCCGGCTTGACCAGCATCTTCGCCAGCGCCAAACGGCCCTTCTCGCCGCCTGACAGAACCCGGACCTTCTTCTCGACGTCGTCGCCTCGGAACAGGAAGGCGCCGAGAAGCGAGCGCACCTCCGGCTGCGTCCAGCCCTGCGCCACACCGTCGAGTTCCTGATAGACGGTCTTGTCGAGATGCAGCGCCTGGAGCTGGTGCTGAGCGAAGTACGACACATCCACGTGGTGGCCTAGGATGCGCTCGCCCTCGTCGGTCTCGAGCACGCCCGCAAGCATCTTAAGCAGCGTGGACTTGCCCGCGCCGTTCGGTCCGACCAAGGCGACCTTGTCGCCGCGGTACAGCGCGAAGTCGAGATCCTTGTATACGACATTCTCGCCGTAAGCCTTGCTCACGCCTTCGAGCTTCATGACGACGTCGCCCGTACGCGGGGGCTGCGGGAAGCGGAACGTCACCTGCTTGCGCTGCTCGGGTATCACGATGCGTTCAATCTTGCCGAGCTTCTTCTGGCGATCCTGCGCCTGCTTGGCCTTGGTGTTCTTTGCGCGGAAACGCTCTACGAACGCCTCCATGTGCGCGATGTCTTTCTGCTGCGCCTCGTAGGCAGCCAGCAGCTGTTCCATCGCAAGCTCACGGGCGGCAATGTAGGCAGAGTAGGTGCCGGGGTAGAGCTTGACTTGGCCCAGATCGATCTCGGCGACGTGGTCGACAAGGTTCTCTATGAAGGCGCGGTCGTGACTGACCAGCACGATGGCGCCATCGTAGGAGCGCAGGAACCCCTCGAGCCACTGCACGGACTCCAGGTCGAGGTGGTTGGTGGGCTCGTCGAGAAGGAGCACGTCGGGCTGGCGCAGCAGAAGCTTCGCAAGTGCCAGACGCATCTGCCAACCGCCGGAGTACTCGGCAACGTCGCGGTCGAGGTCGACCTCCTTGAAGCCCAGGCCGAACAGCACCGCGCGCGCCTCGGACTCCAGCGAGTAGCCGCCCATGGCTTCGAAGCTCTCGTGCAGGCGACCGTACTCCGCGAGTAGGAGCTCCTGCTCTTCCCCCTCCTCGCTGGCCGCAAGGTCGTCCTGCAGCAGGCTGAGGCGGTGTTCGATCGAGGTCACGTGTTCGGCGGATGCCATCGCCTCCTGGAGGACCGTGCGGCCCGCCATCTCGATGGCTTCCTGCTCGAGATAGCCCACAACCGCGCCTCGCGCGAAGCTAACGGAGCCTTCGTCGGGATCTTGGCGTCCCGCAATAATGTCGAGCAGGGTGGTCTTTCCCGCGCCGTTCGGGCCCACCAGAGCGACACGGTCTCGCACGCCGACACGCAGACGCGCGTCCTGAAATAGGACGCGCGCTCCGAATGACTTGGTTATGTTATCGACAGAGAGAATCACAGCGGTAGAGTCTAGCACGCCCGCCGAGCAACCCTCACCGCACCGCGCAGATCGTTCTAGCGATGCGCCATGTAGAAGACAACACCGCTGTACGACCACTTCTTGCGATTCGCCTTCGACCGCAACGACTTCACATCGCCCATGGAGGTAGTCAGGAAGTACATGCCAGACTTCTTGCTCTTGAATTGGTACACGGCATACGCCGAGGTGGGACTCGTCGAGCAGTAGAACGCCGCGCCCTCAAAGCGCCAGGTAGCCCGCTTCGAAGCGCTGCGGAGCGTTGCGGTCATCTTGGTCGAGGCCGTAACGAGGTACTGCTTGGTCTTGCGGTTGTAGAAGCGCATCACCGGCGTGTTATTGGCCGTGGCCGAAGTGTCGTAGGAGAAGGCAACCCGCTCGTACTTCCAGCGACCAGATCGGATGAGGTTGTACCGCTCGGCCTGCGACTTCGTGTACAGGTAGTTGCCGTTCCCCTTGTTTCGAAGGCGGAAGATCGGCTGGATCGCTGGGTTGGCGAACGTGTCCCCGAAGTACTTGCGGTAGATGTACCAGAGGTTCGCGTTGCCCGAGAGATTCCCCGCCTGCGACGACAGGTCGCCGTAGGGAGACTTCGCCCCGATGCTGGGGTTGTACGTGTAGAGCTTGTACGTAGCCAGGTTCACGATCTTGAGCTTGACAGAGCCGATCGTCATCGTAGTGCCCACCGACCAGCCCGACTCGACGGCCGGCGTCGGGGTGTGGTGCCACCCGGGACGCGTCTTGCCCTTCTCGCCGTACGCATCGAGGCTCCACGCAGCGGCCCAGATCTGCTTGCCGAACCCACGGTACTCCGGGTAGCGGTTATCAGGCGGGGTGCTGCTGTGGCAACCAGACTTGATGCACGACGAATAGCCATCCGGGCAGCCCATGCCCAGCGCCCAGTCCGTCGTCACGTGCCCTTTGGTGATGAGCGAGCTCTTCGACCGTGTCAGCAGGCTCTGCTCCTTTTGGAGAAGAGCAAGGATCACGCGAGGGTTGATGTGAAACTTCTGAGCAGCGTCGTAGATGATCGTCGACGCGAGCGCCTTCTTGCCGGTCGGATAGTCAATGTCCTGGAACGACGCAAGCACCGGCGATGAGTTCAGGAACGCCTGGATATCGCTTTTGGACATCGAGTCGTACGCTCGGAAGTTGTCATCGGAGATGACCAGCGCGGGATTGAAAGTCGCAGCCAGCGCGCTACCCGCAAACGCGACTGCGAGCACGAAGGCGGCTAGTGCAACACCGAACGAAATGCGACGCCGACGGACAGCATGCCTGTCGGGCGAATGACGATCAACCATGGGATTCACCTCGAGTGACGTACGGAAGCCCGCTTGCCAGGACGTGTGCTACGTGCGGACGGCCAGCCGGGATTATACCTCGGCACCTTGGGCCGCGCATTCCAGACACGTGCAACTGACACGCCATCGTGACCTTCCCAGCAGGTCACGCGGGCATCGACCAAGCGCTGGGAACCCGCAGCTCGGCCGGCCGTTGCATGACCGCTGCGGCATGCACCGGCGGCTCCTCGAAAAGGTTCGCCGTCATCGCCGGAACCTCGGCAGCGTCGGACACGATCTCGAGCAGAGCCGAGACCACCGTTGCGTCGTAGAGCGATCCTGAGTTCTGGCGCAGTTCCTCCAGTGCGTCCTCGGGCTTGCTGTGCGTTCCATGGTACGTGCGGTGCGTCATGCTGTCGTAGACCTCGCAAACGGCCAAGATCCTCGCCTCGAGGGGTATGCGCGTGCCGCGCAGCCCGAGGGGGTATCCACTCCCGTCCATGCGCTCGTGGTGACCAGCGACAGCCTCCTGGATCACGACGTTGAAGTTGGCGGCTTTGGCAATCTCAGCACCGATCCGCGGGTGTTGGCGGATCATCATGGTTTCTTCTGCGGAGAGCGGCTTGCCGGCATCGCCCACATCCTGTGGCAAGCTCATCATGCCGACGTCATGCACCAGCCCGGCCAAGCGCAAGTCCTTGCGAGCGGCGGGGCGCAGTCCGAGCTTGTGCCCGATTCCAGCCGAGAGTTCAGCGACACCGACGGCGTGCCGCGAGTAGTCGGGGCGCTTGTCGGCCACGAGGTACTGCAGCACTCGCAGTGTGCCTTCGAGCTGCGACTGCGCCTCGCCCAGCGACTCTTCGCGTTCGATCGCGAGTTCGACCATGCGTCCCATAAGTCCGAGTGCATCGAGCTGCTCGGTGGTGAAATCGGCCTTGCGGCGCCAGATACACAGCACGTATCGAAGGTCCTCCTGCACACGGAGCGGGACGGCGATGGCCTGACCTTCCTCGGTGCCCAACGACTGAATCAGCAGCGGCGACGCATTGCCTGCTGCAACTAGGGCCACGTGTGTCAGGGCGCGCTCTGCTTCACCGCGTGGCGCGCCCTGAGCGACGTACGTGTATTCGTTGTCTTCGCCGAGAACCGCTGCCGCATCCGCGTCAAAGAGCGCTGCTGCGTCGGCTAGCACTTCGCGCATTCCGGTCTCAACGCCGTCAGTCCCGAGCTTGGATGCGGCGTCGTGGGAGAACGCGAGCCAGTTGCACGTCGCGTTGAGCTCGGTCTTGGTCGCCTCGGTCTCGGCCCACGCCTTCTCAATCTCAATCCGCAGGCGACGCCGTTGGTCCCATAGATACAGCACGACGAGGATGACAAAACCGCCCAAGAGAACTCGCGGAATGTAGTCGGCGAGCGGAAACCAAATGGGCAGCGCAACGCCGTTGGAGGTCATGAGCCACAGAAGTAGCCCGACCACCGCAACCATCGCAAGAATCAGAACGCTCGAGATCACATCCAGCTGTGTCTCGCGCTGACTGGCTTGACGCATGTCGCCCATGCGAAACGCACCCCCAGAGAACTGTGCCGAGGCTGATCTGCCGAGAGTGACTGTCACCGGCCCCCTGGCACAGACGATCCCTACGTCACCTATCGGCCGTGAGCAGGCACGACATTAGGCATCAGAGGCTGGCAACATCTGCCTCTAGGTATCGTGGGGCGCCGAGAGTATGTTGGCGGCCGGGCCCTGGAACCATGCGATGGCGGCAGCCCGGTTCGACGCGATTTCCCAAGCCATTCGCCGAGCAATTCCCCCGTCGTCGGTCACCCAGTCGTAGTGCTCGAAGTTCACTCCTGTGCGGACAGGTATCCTCCTCACTGGAGCAGTGCCATAGTGTCCTTCGTGCCCATGGCTGTTCGAGGATTGAGGTTCACTAGAGTGGCGTATCTGCTTGGATGTGAGAACGTCCACCTCGAGTATCCGGCGAAGAAGCTTTTCGACTCGGTGTCACTCGGAGTCAACGAAGGTGACCGCATCGGGGTCGTCGGCGGCAACGGCGATGGCAAGTCGTCGCTGCTTTCGCTGCTCGCGGGTTCATCACAGCCCGACGACGGCCGCATCCTCAGGCGGGGTGGAACAACGATCGGCACACTCGAGCAGACGGACTCGCTCGATGTGCAGGCGACCGTCGGCTTTGCGATCGTTGGGGACGTGCCCGAGCACTCGTGGGCATCTGATGCACGGATCCGCGCCATTCTTCGCGGTCTGATCGCGGATATCCCCTGGAGCGCGCGCGTCGCCGAACTGTCCGGCGGGCAGAGACGTCGCGTGGACCTTGCTCGAGTGCTGGTCGGGGAGTTCGACGTTCTGATGCTCGACGAGCCCACCAACCACCTCGATGTCCACGCTATCGCGTGGCTCGCCAGCCACCTCAAGCAGCGTTGGCCGAGGAAGTCGGGCGCGCTGTTGGTGGTGACACACGACCGTTGGTTCCTCGACGAAGTCTGCCTCGGCACCTGGGAGGTCCACGACGCGCAGGTCGAGCAGTTCGAGGGCGGTTACTCGGCCTACGTGCTGCAGCGGGTGGAGCGCGCCGAGGCCGCCCAGACCGCCGAACAGAAACGCAAGAACGTCCTGCGCAAGGAGCTTGCGTGGCTTTCGCGTGGCGCTCGCGCCCGAGCGACCAAGCCCAAGTTTCACGTAGCATTGGCTCAGGCACTCATCGCCGACGAGCCGCCGGTGCGCGACTCAATCGAGCTTAAGCGATCTGCGATGTCCCGGCTCGGCAAGCAAGTCGTCGACTTAGTTGGAGTCACCGAGCGCTTCGGAGACAGGACCGTCCTCGACGACCTGACTTGGCTGATCGGCCCGGGAGACAGGTTCGGCATCCTGGGCGAAAACGGATCTGGGAAGACGACACTTCTCAACGTCATACGGGGATCGCTTGAGCCCACCTCCGGCTACGTGAAGATCGGGAAGACTGTTAAGTTTGCCATCCTGTCCCAGCATCTCGATGAACTCAACGAGCTGGGGAGCTGCCGTGTTCGAGAGGTGCTCTCTCGGTACAAGACGCGCTACGAGATCGACGGCAAGGAGATGACTCCCGCCCAGCTGCTGGAGCGTCTGGGCTTCAATGCCGCGCAGCTCTCGACGCCCGTGGAAGACCTGTCGGGCGGACAGAAGCGGCGGCTCCAACTCATGCTCATTCTCCTGGACAAGCCCAACGTCCTGATCTTGGACGAGCCGGACAACGATCTGGATATCGACATGCTGGCGGTGGTGGAGAGTCTTCTGGACACCTGGCCCGGAACGCTGCTCCTCATCACTCACGACCGGTACCTGATGGAGCGCGTCACAGACGATCAGTTCGCGCTCGTCGACGGGAAGATGCGCCACGTTCCTGGCGGGGTCGACGAGTACCTTCGGCTTCTGGACGCACGGATCACAGCAGATGCCGCAGTGAAGCCCCCACCGCCGAGGTCAAAGGACGGCTCGGCGGGAGTGCTGGGCAGTGGAGTCTCACCCTCGGCCAACCGAGCAGGCGACCGGTCCGAAGAGCGCCGGACGCAAGCCGTCTCCAGGGCCGAGGAGTACGTCCTGAAGAAGGAACTCGCCTCGACGGAGCGCAAGCTCGAAACCCTGGGCAAGAAGGTTGATGCGGTTCGGGTCGAAATGGCCGAGACCGACCCATCCGACTACGCTGCCCTGCTCGACGTCCAAGCACGGCTTGAGGCAGTCCGGCAACAGGTCGCCCAGCTCGAGGACCGGTGGCTGGAGCTCTCGGACCAACTCGCTCCCAATCAGGAGTGAAGCCGGCACGCCCGCCACGGATGTCCCCACGGGGACTAGTCAGCGCTTGCGCGGCTTAGTCCACAGCATCGAGGGGTTCCGTCCGGCAAACAGTATCAGCACGACGAAGGGAAACCCCTGCGCAAAGAACAGGTAGACAACCGCCAAGACCGATGGCAGCGGATCCAGCTGAGATAGCCCCGCGAACGAGTACTGCATGAGCCCGGAGGCAAGGAAGGCGAAATCAACCAGCAGAAAGACGCCGATCACCAGACCCGCGTAGAGCAGGCGCCGGCGCCACGATGCGCCGCGCGCACTCAGGATGACGCTCGCAACCGGAATGACGATCAGGGCATCCTCGGGATTGTAGTTGACCTTCGGCAGCACCCATGCGACCACGGATAGCACTGTGGCGAACAGCACCACGGAAACCGCGAGCACTGCGATGTCACGATTCGGCCGCATTGCGCCTCGCCATCTGAAGCCACCAACCCCAAAGCGCAACTATCACAAGCACCATCACTACCTTGAACAGGAAGTCGTGAACGAAGGCGAAGAGCGCTGGGCCGAGATGTTCGGCGGCAAGTGCAACCCCCAGAAGTCGAAGCAGATTCGCCACCAAAATTGCGGGCACGCCGACTGCAAGACCGACCAACTTCACGCGCACCGAGAGCGGATACGCGATGACGAGCGCCGCATACAGCGCGACCAGTTGCAGCGCGGTGCAGTCGAGGTCGATCTCCAGAATGCGTGTCGAAAGCATGAGTTGGATGCCGTTGCGCGCGACGGGGATGCCGACAACGGACAGAAGCCCGGCGGTCGTCTTGGCCGTGATCTCCATGAGTGGATAGAGATGTCCGGTCGCGGTGGCGCCCCAGATTGCGGCCTCAAACAACGCGAACACGCAGGCAAAGACAACGGCAAGCCGCACAAGCGAGACGTCCGGATGAGGTGAGTCTTTCGCTTGGCGCATGCCGTCCTCTCGAAGGCTTCTCGGACACAGTCTATCCCAAGGCACAACGTCCAATGAAAGGGCCCCCGGATGATATCCGGGGGCCCTTCGAAATCAAATCTGAGCCGCAGACGCTGCGCTAGAAGGCGCTACCCCTACGACGCACCAGAACGGCAACGCCGAGCGCTCCGACGAGGGCCAGAGCGATGCTCCACGGTGAGGATGCGGGGGTGGTCACGACGGGCGCAACGGTTACGGTGTAGGTCGTTGACTGAAGCCACGTGGGTGACGGATAAACGCCCGTATCCGCGCACAGCCTGATCTCCACCTGATAGGTGCCTGCGGCGTTGAACTTCAAGCTGGGTGGCGGCGGGTTCAGCATGCCCACATTGCCGACCCACGTGATGTACTCATTGGACACGAAGTGGGTAAAACCAGGCCCGGACTCGGTTGGCACTGGCGGGTACCAGTTGCCATCGGCGACACCGACGACATTCGTCTGCGCATTAGGCCCTGTGACATGGACCTCAAAATAGTGCGTGGAGGCCGGCCCTGGGTCCGATGTGGCTTTGGTGAAGGTTGGGTTGATCACGACCGTGGATCCCGGCGTTAGCGCCGGGATGCTGAATACCTGGCCGTACGTCGCGAACGCAGTCCCGACGAATGCGAAGACAAGAACTCCGACGAGCATCAGAAGGGCGAGCGCCCTGCTCACACCCGCACCCCAGCCGAGCCGAGACGATTCCTTGCATCCCATTGCCTAGCCCCCGAATCCCAAGAGACCTTCAACAATCCCAGGCATTCGTGCGGCGGGTCGAGACGTTTGCGTGAGGGCGTTGCAATACCGCACGGTTACCCACTAATCGTTCTTCAGACTATTGTGTTGTTTCGGTGAAGTCAAGGGTGTTTTGCCCCCGTACAAGCCGTCGGCCGACCGCAGCAGCGAGCGCCAATGTCCGGCCCGTCACTCTCCCGCACTACGCGCCCGCTTGAGTATCCGCAACGCCTCGGCAAGATCGCGTGTTCCCTCCTCGACTCGGAACTCCAGGAACCCGTGAGGTCCGAAGCGCTTTCGTGTACTTCGTCTGCTCCGTGACGTCGTGGCTGACCACCACCGAGCCGACAGTTTCACCTGACTCGTCGTGAATCGGCGTGGAGCTGCAGCTTCCGGACTGTAACTTCTTGTAACAGTCTTGCCGGGCGCCCAGGGCGACGGCATCTGGCCCAGACTCGCGATTCGAATCGCGCACCACCTTCTCGACAACAAGACCCGCCGCCCGGCGTTTTCACAGGTCACGGGCCGTTTTGTACTGGAGAGCCGTCGCGGATAGCCTTGCTACCCACCAGTCTTTAGTGCGCAGAGACCTGCCCTCGTGGCGGCGTCACGCGCTGGCCCTGAGCATGGCGAGGCCCCGCCGAAGCGGGGCCTCAGGTGATCGCAGTCAGTGTCTGTCGAGAAGCGAACAGCTGCCTAGCTCATCCAAGGGCCGCCGACGGGCAGATTGATGCCCGAGTCGGCAAGCGCTGTTGAAGCACCGAGGTACAGTGCGCAGAATGCGCAGATGATCAGGTCGTATGCGGCGAATGTGCCTGCGGCTGCCATCTTGCCGAGTTCAGCAACGTCGAGCCCGATGAAGCCAAGAAGCAGAGTCAGGAAGACCAACGCAAGCATCGTGTTGTGGCGCATCGCCCCAACGAACAGGATCGCGGTGAAGATGGTCCAACCCACCAGGAACCAGCCGAGGTCGGTGGGTCCCATGGCTAGAACGGGGAACACCTTGCCCATGACCGGGCTCGTGCCGAAGCCGAGTAGAAGCGCGAGCGAGATCCAGAACGCACCGTAGCCAGTGAACGCCATGAACCCGAAGTTGTTCCCGGTCTTGAACTCCATCAGCCCTGCGATCAGCTGACAGCCTCCGCCGAAGACGATTCCCAGCCAGATCACGGGCGCAAGCGTGATGATGTGCAGATTGAAGAGTTGCAGCGTAAACGTCGTGAGGCCGAAGCCCGCTAGACCCACCACTGCCGGGTTACCCAGTTTGTTCTCCATGATCAAGACCCCTTTTCCCTGTTCGTGACATTACGCCGCTGCACTCATCAACGCCGGCTGCAAGTGCATTTCGCGGCCCCTGTGGTTCTGGGTCAAACCTACGCTCACCCGCGAGATTCCTGAGCTTTCCGGTCGCCGACGGCCTCGATTCGTCGGCATGCGGTCTATTGGAGGGGGTGAATGGTTAGAGCCCCTAAGCGTTCATCCACTTCCTCGGAGGCGAAACCCGCATGTGAACTCTGTGATCATTTTGTGTGGCACACGACCACGCTTCAAGGCGGGGGTACACTCTCGACGCGCGGCGAGTACCCAACCACCTGCCGTGCCGCACCCCCGGGCTGTCGCCGCAGCCGCGGGGGTGATTCTTTCGCGATAGTCTGAGGCAGCCCTTGCGCTCCAGCACCTTCAGCGCTCGATGTTCGGGCTGAACCACCACGCGATGCCTTGGCGAAGGCGGGCCGCTAGAAGGGCGGCAGAGGCGCCGGAGGAAACACAAGACCCGCCACCCGGATTTCTGCAGGTAGCGGGTCGTTTCTTGCTGGTGGGCGATCTGCCACGCAGTTCAAACTTCTGGGTGGGCAGGAGTTCTTCGTCACTGTGCTCGTATGGCCTGCTGAAGGTTGGGCCAAGCTCTAGGGCCATCGTGGACGGCTTTGTCACGGCATGATCGCAACCCTTCGGGCCTCATCTCGATGGCGGCTGTTTCCAATCGTTGATCGAGGGCGACAGGGGCGGTGCGGCCCAGCCGATGTAGTGGCCTGCGTCCTTGATCCGCATGATCTCCACACCCGCACCACCGTAGTCATTGATCATGGTGCCGTTTCCGAGAGAGATCCCGACGTGACCTCCGGCGGTGGAGTCGTAGAAGACCCATACTCCGCGCGGTGCGTTGGCACTCTGATGTGGTGTCACGTGGAGGGCGTGGGCCGCCTGTCTCGCGGTGTCATAGCGACGAACCGACGTGCGTGCGCCCTGCGCATAGCTGTCACAAACGAATCTCAAGCAGTAATGGTCCCATGTGTGCGATCCCAGCCTTTGGCGAGCCCAACCGATCGCCTCATCGATGCGGGGGTCTCGAACCACGAACGCCATCGAGACCGAAGTACAACACTCGTAGTCGGCCGAACCGGGATTCGCGACCTGCGCTTGCCACTCGCCCGCGCACGGGAGCCTGCCTTTGACGGAGAGAACGCCTGCGGGCCCTGCCTGCATCTTGAGTGTGCGACGCAGCCGCCAGTAGTTGACCGCGACCTTCTTCCTCTTGCCTTTGATCCTTCGGGTCACAATCTTGGTCTCAAGGTGGTACAGGCTGATGCTCGATGCGCCCAACAGCGCCGCCCCCGGCGGTACGATCCTGGCTGAGAAGGTCACGGACTTCCCATAGGTGGACGCGGAGGACGAAACGGCCAGCTGGGAGAGTTGAGCGCGCTGTGGCCCGTAGGTCACGTGCGCGCCGACGCTCTCCAAAGCAGCGATAACGGACATAGCCGGAGAGCCAGGGGACACGTCGAGGTCGTTTCGACTCAGGTCGAGGTCAGCGAGATTCTTGAGCCCGCTCAACGGAGTGAGGTTGGCAATCTCGTTACCTCCGAGGTCCAGAGTCGCGACATTGGCCGCGCACTGCAGCCCCTCGAGCTGCACGATGCCCCGGCCCGAGGCCGACAGCACCGTCAGCGACTTCATGTCCGAAGGCGTGAGCGTCGTGCCGTCGGAGCCGGCTGATACCTGGCCCTGCTTGACCAGCTGATTCGCGACCGCTGTTCTAAGGCTCGGGTCGTTGAAGACCACGTATGTGTCCGCCGTGGCAACGCTGACCGCCCCGAACAGCAGAGCGAGGGCGAGCAGGAATGCTGCGAGGAGCCGCCGCACGCCACCGTGACCGGCACACGCTGCGCATCGAAGTCGAACGTTCGAGTCCGCCCGCACTTGGAATGTGCGCCCAGGAACATCGTGAGTGCGGGACATGAGATACCCCCGAGCACGTCCGCCCAGATTCCCCTCGGAGCGCATCTTACTCCCCGAAAGCAACCCTCTGGATCTCCGAAGCCACCAAACTGCTCGCCTCCACATTAGTTCGTACCACCGGCGAGACATGCTTTGGAGGGGGGCCGCAGCCAAAAACGACTCTAGCCCGACACTTCACTCGATCGTCTGCGCCTCTGGCCGAGAAGTACGGCCTGCAGCAGAGGGATTCTTTCCAAGAGGGCGGTCGCAAGGACGCACAGACCCAAGGAGACGCTCGTCAGCACGGCCACGTCTCTGACTCCGTGGCTCGCCAACCACCACACCACGGGGCCGTGCATCGCGTAGATCCCCAGGCTCTTGCGACCGAGCCAAGCCTGGATGTCTATCGCTGTACCTGTGCGACCAAGGTAGAGGCCATACAGCGCGACGACAGCTGCGCACCCGCACGCGTAGGGCAACAGCACCGATAGCGACGAGACCGTGAGCCCGGGTGTCGTTCCACCTGGCGCGCTCCGGCCGAGCAACGCCGTCAGTCGGTTGATGGGCTGCAGACTCGCCACTTCCACCGGATACCGCATGGCGAAAAGCGGCATGAACACGACGAAGCCACTCGCGGCAACGAGCCGTCCGTGCTCGATGACGTGCGACTTGAACGGACCCATCAAATAACCGAGCACGACGAACGGAAAGATCCACAGCACGTCGCTCAGATACAGGACGTTCGGAACCGCAAAAGCGAATCCGGATGAGCACGCGATGGCGACAAGTGCGGCAAGCGATAGCACCCACCGCGGGCGCGCAACTCGCTCCAGGCACAGCACGACCGCCGTACTCACAAAGAGGGCGTAGAGGAACCAAAGACCGTCTCTGCCGAGTAGCGCGTCGAGGAGCGCTGGGCCGAACCCCCCTGAGGGGTGGGGCGACCAGTTGGTCGCGTAGAGGATCACGAACCATGCGAAGTACGGCACCAGCAGGCTGCGCGCCCTGCTCGCGATTCCTTCGGCTAACGAACGACCCCGAGGCGGCCACATGACGAGCCCGCTGACGAATGCGAACAGAGGCATGTGGAAGCTATAGAGCACGTTCAGTGGCAGGCTCCACGCGGTGGCGAGCGGGATCCAGAACGGCCCCATATCAATCATCCCCGGCCCGCCGTGAAGCACGGCGGCGGAGTCGAGGATGGCGTGGCCGAGCACCACTAGCGCGATTGCCAAGCCTCTGAGTGCGTCAACGGAGTTGTCACGTGGCACTTGTACGCTGGCTTCGAAACGCCCTACTTCTTCGGACTGACCGCGTCCTTGATGGTGTCCGCGACGTCGTCAATCGCCTTCTTGGTGGCCGCACTCGCCTGATCGATCTGTCCTTCGCGCTTGAGATCGGCGTCGCCCGTGATATCGCCAGCGGCCTCTTTGACGCGACCCTTCACATCTTCGCCTGTATGACTATCCATGACGTTCACCTTTCGGTTTGACGTGCGTCCGACGACCTTAGAACATCCCACGGCGTCACACTGTTGGTTCAGCGCGACACCGGCCGCGAGTCCTACCAAAGCTCTACGCCGCGCGTCGGCCCGTGAACATCTGGAACAACTGAACGACCAGAACGATGAGCCCGATCACGAGCAGCAGGTGGATCAATCCACCACCGATATGGAAGCTGAAGCCGAGCAACCAGAGGACTATCAAGATCAGGGCAATGGTCCAGAGCACGCAAATCGCCTCCCGGGCGAACGAATGTTCGTTGACATCAAGGTATATGCCCGGCAAGTAACACTTCGCTGGGCGGCGCACCAAGGCCCCGGCGAAGGCACGGCTAGAAGACAGTTCCATATTCTTCTACCAGCTGAAACGCCCCTCCGACAGCCTCCGCAGAGACCCCAAAGGGACGTTCGAAAGTGCTGGGGGCCATCGTTGATGGCTTTGTCACTCAGCAAGTAGGAACTTCCCGCCCCATAGCACCATCACCGAAGTATCCAGGGGCATCGCGGCATCGCTCGGTGGCGTTGGCCAGGCATTGGAGCGCGGAGCAGTGAGGGCTACTTCGCTGTGAACGTCCTCGTAGTCGATGCGCTGCCTGCGTAATTAGCCGAGCCCGCGAACGCAGCGTACATCTTCCACGAGCCCGCGTCGGGAAGCTTGTAGGTTGCACGCAGCCGGCCGGATGAGCTGCCCGTCATCATGAGAGCTTTGCGAAGCCTCCAGTAGTGCACCTTGACCTTCTTCATCTGCCCCTTGATCCGCTTCTTCACGATCTTGGTCTCGAAGTGCGACAGATAGACCTTGGTGATACCCGATGCAGCCGCGGCAACAGGAGAGATGTGGGTCTCGAAGGTCGCCGTTATGCCATGCTTCGGCGAAGAAGGCCGCACCGTCGGCTTGGTCAGACTAGTGTCGATGGCAAAGCTAGCGGTGAATGTGTGGTCCGCCTTTGCATTGGTGTCGGTGCGCGTAGCGGTGAGCACGCCATCCGACCAGCCAGTGAAGCGGCACCCAGCGTCGGCCTTGGCGGTCACAGCAGTGCCGTCGGCGCCGGAGGCCACGACTTGCGTCGCGCTGCCGACAATCGAGCCGTTCGGCCCAGCGATGTAGTTGAGCGTGTAGGTCGTCGTTCCTGACGGCGTTGTGACCAACGCCCAGATGGCAGCCGGGTCGGAGTTCGCGAACCCGAAGCCGAAATCGCCTCCTGCCCACACGTGGTCGGAGTCCGGCAACGCGAATCCGGTGATTGCACTACCTCCCGCCCAGCCCGGCGGATTCGGGTTGAACCCATTCCAGGTCGCTCCACCGTCCGTAGTCTCAAGGAGCGTCTCGTATGGTCCGTTGTTGGCGCAGCCGATGAAGCCGTGTTTCGTGTCAACGAAGGCGAGCGCATCCGCATACTGCGTCGTCACGTTCGAGGCCAGCAAGCTCCACGAGGCTCCGCCGTTGGTCGTCGAGTAGACGCGCGCCGCGCCCGAGAGATCGTGCTGGCTGACGACCCACCCGTGCAACGCGTCGGCAAACGAAATGGATTCGAGGAACAGGTGATCGAACGATGCGGTGCCGGAAGACTCGTCCGTCCAGCTGCCGTTCGAAAGACCAATTACGCGGCCGTAGCCGTGCTCGTCGCTGCCGCAGGCCCACCCGTGTGTCGCATCGGTCATGTGAAGCGCAAGCAGTTGGCCTTGCCCGCTGATGTCAGTCGAGCCATTGAGGACTGCTGCTGACGACCAATCCGAGCCGTTGCTCGTGGAAAGGACTTCAAGCGGAGAGCCGACCGCGACCACGTGCTGGGAGTCCACCGCCTGGACGGCGTTGAACCCTGCGCTGCCGACGGACGTGGTAACCGTCGTCCACGTCGAGCCACTGTCCGTCGTCTTGTAGATTGTGTTGTTTTCGCCAACCGCCCAGCCTGTCTGGGCGTCCGAGAAGGAGATCGCGCTGATCGATTTGTGCCAACCGACCGGCTGCACATCCTGCCATGACTTGCCGCCGTTGGTCGTCATAGAGAGTGCTTGCGCCGGGTTGCTCCCGTCGAGCAACACCCATCCGTTCGTGGCGTTGGGAAACGACACGGATACGACGGAGTCTTTCGCGCTCCAATACTGCTGAAGGACCCAGTCCGGCGGGAGACCGATGTAGCCCTGCCCGACAGGAGGCGCCGCTACCGCAAAGGCACTGCGCGCGACCAGGAGCGCCACCACCAGCGCCGAGCCGATGATTGCTGCGCGCGAGGCGCTAGCAGTCTTGCTCAGTCTCATGATCGTCCCCCAATGTACAACGCCCACCGCACTCCAGGCGGTGTGCTGGCCGTCCATCGAGGAATGAATACCCGGGTGCGGCTGAGGCCTATCGGGGCCAATCCACGCGGGTCATTGCCGTGGTGACAAACCACCGGCGCAGTGGTCTTGGCTCGATCCGTCGCGGGCGGGCTACCAGCGAAAACGCCCCTTCCGGCCTCTCCGCCGAGAGCCCGAAGGGGCGTTCAAAAGTGCTGGTGGGCGATGTAGGATTTGAACCTACGACTTCTTCCGTGTGAAGGAAGCGCTCTCCCCCTGAGCTAATCGCCCAATCTGCCGCGCAAGCGGCGAGTAGTGATTCTATCGGTAGCCGCTCGGGTGTTCAAGGTGCCAGAGCCACGCATCTCCGATGATCTCGGCCAACTCGCCGCGCTCCGGGCGCCAACCGAGTTCAGCCTCCGCCTTTTCGGCGGAAGCGACGAGCACAGCCGGGTCGCCGGCCCGGCGCGGCCCGATGGTGATCTCGACCTCACGTCCACTGACCTCGGCGCACGTGCGCACGACCTGCAGGTTGCTGTAGCCTTGGCCGTTACCTAGGTTGAACACTCCGCCTCGCCCGCCAGCGCCCAGGCTTTCAAGCCCGATATGGTGCGCGTTCGCCAGATCGAGCACGTGGATGTAGTCGCGCACGCAGGTGCCGTCCGGCGTGGGGTAGTCGTTGCCGTAGACCTCGAACCGCGCCTGGCCATCGCGCAGAGCTGTGAGTACGCGCGGGACGATGTGCGTCTCGGGCGAGTGAGCCTCCCCCATCGAGCCATCGGGCCACGCGCCGGCCACGTTGAAGTACCGGAACCGGATCGAGGCGATGGTGTGGTCGTATCGGCAGCCCTCGAGGCTCTCCTCGAAGGCAAGCTTGCTCGCTCCGTACGGGTTGACCGGCCGGGTCGGCGCATCTTCTCGAATGGGAACTGACTCAGGCTCGCCGTACACGGCGGCCGTCGACGAGAAGACGATCGCTCCCACCTCGTGTCGCTTCATCGCCTCGAGCATCACCAGCGGACCGATTGCGTTGTTACGCAGGTACTTCTCGGGCTCAGAAACCGACTCAGCCACCTCGATGTAGCCGGCCAGATGCATGACGGCGTCGCAACCGGGCAGGCACGCGTCGAGCAGCGCGGCGTCATCGACAGAGCCATGCACGAACCCCGCACGAGGATCGATGGCCTCGACATGGCCCTGCTCGAGCGTATCGAGCACCACGCAGTCGTGACCCGCGTCGAGCAGAACCCGGGTCGTTATCGAGCCAATGTAGCCGGCGCCGCCGGTAACGAGAATGCGCATGGGACGTCCCCTTCGCCGCGAGCTGCCAGCCCTAGTGCGCTAGCGGGATGATGCCGCCGAGCAGCGCGTCTACCACGCGCTTTGCAACGTCCTCGTCCCAGCGCGCCGGTGGCTGCCATTCGATTGGAGCCTCCAAGGCCGCCGAGAGCCCAGCCAGCATGTCGACCCGCGACGCCGATACCAGCCGGTTCGAGCCGATGGCGATCGTGATCTGGCGCTCGGTATTGCGACGCACGGTCACACAGGGCGTGTTGACCATGCACGTCTCCTCTTGGATGCCACCGGAGTCAGTGATGACTACGGCGGCATCGCGTTGCAGTGCGAGCATATCGAGGTAGCCCACCGGGTCGACGAGCCGCACAGCGCCCTCGGCCCCGGGCAGGCCAGCGAGCGCGAGCAGGGGCCTGGTGCGAGGATGCACGGGGAACAGCACGGGCAGGCCCGCCTCACGAAGCGCCGCTGCGATCTCGGCGAGCCGCTCGGGATGGTCGGTGTTCTCGGGACGGTGCACGGTTGCAAGGACGTACGCGCCCTTGGTCAGCCCGTATCGGGTTGCAATATCGCGATCGGCGATTCTGGGCAGGTTGCGCAGCACCGACTCCGCCATGACGTTGCCGACAAACGTGATTCGCTCGGCGACCACTCCCTCGGCGAGCAGATTTGCCTCCGCGCTCTCGACCGGGGTAAGCAGCATCGACGAGAGCTGGTCGGTCACGAGGCGATTGAGCTCCTCGGGCATGGACATGTCGCCGCTGCGCAGACCGGCCTCCAGATGCACGACGGGGATGCCGATCTTGCTCGCGGCAAGCGCACCCGCCAGCGTGGAGTTAACGTCGCCTACTACCAGCAGCGCGTCGGGCTTCTCGGCGATGAGGAGCTCCTCCAGCGCTATCATCGCTCGCCCGGTCTGTACCGCATGCGTGCCCGACCCGATGCCGAGGAACCACGTGGGCTCGGGCAACTCGAGGTCGGAGAAGAAGACGTCGGACATTGAGACGTCGTAGTGCTGGCCCGTGTGGGCGATCTGGGCGTCGATGCCCGCCTCGGCAAACGCCGGCATGAGCGGCCCGATCTTGATGAAGTTGGGGCGCGCGCCGACCACAACGATGATTCGCATGCGTGAAGCCTCTCTAGTACGCGCCGCGCGCGAAGAGCACGGCCGGGATTGTGCGGAAGATGAGCGTGAGATCCAGACCCACCGACCAGTTCTCGATGTAGAACAGGTCCAAGCGGACCATTTCGTCGAAAGTAAGAGCCGAGCGGCCCGAGACCTGCCACAGCCCAGTCATGCCGGGTACTACCTCTAGGCGGCGCCAGTCGTGCTTGCTATACAGGGCCACCTCGCGCGGAAGCGGAGGGCGAGGTCCCACGAGCGACATCTCGCCGCGAACGACGTTGATGATCTGCGGAATCTCGTCGAGCGAGAACTTCCGCAGCCACTTGCCCACGGATGTGACTCGCGGATCGGACTTCATCTTGAAGAGAGGCCCGCTCGCCTCGTCCGCTGCAACGACCTCGGCCAGGCGCGCGTCGGCGTCGGCGTACATCGACCGGAACTTGTACATCCCAAACTTCTGGCCATCGCGACCGACGCGCTCTTGGGTGTAGAGGATGGGCCCTTGGCTCGTCAGCTTGATCGCCGCAGCGATTGCCAGCCAGATGGGAAGCCCCACAACCACCACGATCGCCGAGGAAACCAAGTCGAAGAACCGCTTGGCGAGCACGTTGCCCTTCGACAACGAGATGCCTTTGACGGTGATGAGCGGCACGCCGGCAAGCTCGGTGATGATGACTCGGCTGGTCAGCACCTCAAAGAGGCCCGACGAGATGTGCACGTCGGCGTCGGACGTTCGCAGCTCAGCTATCATGCGGGCCACGACATCGTGCTCAAACGCTGTCGACGCGATCACAACGACCTCCGCGCCGAGCCGCGCGACCACCGCGGCGACCTCGCGAGCCGAGCCCACAACGGGGATATCGCCGGCGATGAAGTCCAGCGCGAGCCTCTCGGCCTGCGACGATGCGAGACATGCCACGGGGACGAGTCCGCCGCCGGGATCCGCGCGAAGAATGCGCAGGATGTCGGCCGCTTCGGCGTTGGAACCGACGATAAGCGTCTTCTGCAGCAGGCGACCGCTTTGGCGCGCCCAAGCGACCACGAGCGCAACGACGCCGCGCCCGCCCAGAACGAGGATGACCGACGCGATCCAGGTCAGGAGGGTCCAGCCACGCGACAGGCCGGGGAGTTTCGCCAAGTAGGTAACGAGAATGAGAGCGACGACGCCCAAGCTCAACGAGCGAGTGACCCGGCCAGCCACTGAAATACCCCAGGTCACCGAGTCGATGTCGTAGAGGCGAGCTAGGGCCAAGAAGAACACCCAGAGCGGCACCAAGACTGCCGCTACCTCCCAGAAGGACACCGTGAGCGTGGTGTTCTCGAACTTCACAGGCGCGGTCACCGCGCCGAAGCGAATCCAAGTGGCGGTGAGGCCGGCAACCAGGATGGCGAGCGCATCGCAGACAACAAGCGCCATGACGACAGCTATGCGCCGCTGTCTTCTCGGCGCCTGTGGCCAGCTTCCGTCTGGAGTCGCGGTGCCATGAGGAGCTGGTTGCATCGCTAGAGTGGCTCCCGGTCGCAGGGACATTTGAGCGTCGGTGGGACTAGCGACTCGGAGTATATACCAGCGACCAGCGGCGACATGAGGCGATAACCGGCGCCCACCTCGTGATTCTCCTCACATTTGTGCCCGCGAAGCCTAAGGTCGGGCGCCCCGCAGTTCGATACACAGACTGACGCGTACAAGGGCGCGTCCTGTTCGCGTTTGGCTCTGCCCGGCCTACAGGGGGTCGGCAGGATGAGGAGGAACTTCGTGGTCAGGTCGCAGTCGCGAGTCAAAGCCAGAGTAGCTTTGTCGCTCGCAGTCGCAGTTACCGCTCTTCTCGCAGCTTCAGCCTCGGCTTTCGTGGCCCCGCCTCGCGCGCTCGCCTACTATGGGCGACCCAACATTGCGGACAGCTACGAGACCTCGACTACCTACAGCTGCCAGCAGATGGACCCGGAGAGCTCCATGCAGACTGGTGGCTTCGCCACCGCCGCCGACGGCTCGATGTGGATCGCCGAGAACGACTCGAACTTCGTCTCCAACGGCCGCAGCGCGCTCGTGCACCTGTCGGGCACCGGACTGCTGATCGACACCACGCCCCTCCCGTCACAGTTCACCGGCCTCGGCGGCGCGGCGTTTGGACCCGATGGTAAGCTCTATGTCACATGCAGGACATCGCAGTCCGTGCTCGTGTACGACATCCCGACCAGGCAGGTTGTCGCTCAAGTCGGCGACTCCAGCGTCTTTGACACGCCCGTCGATCTCGAGTTCGACCGCAACGGCAATCTCTTCGTGGTTGACCCGTTCGGACACGTGACCGGCTCAACGGCCGATGGCCAAGTCGTGCGCTACAACTCTACGTTCACCTCGCACACCGCCTTTAATGCTGAGTCGAGCCCCTATGGCGCGCTCTCCTTCCCCCACGGCCTGTGCGTCGACGCTCTTAACGACGTGTGGGTGGCCGACTCGGTGAACAACCGAATCATGGAGTTCGACAACAACGGAACCGCTCTGACTGAAGTGCGGCCGCAGGACGCAGGAGCGGACGCACTTTCATCGCCCCAGGACGTCTACGTCGATGTCTACAACACGCTCTACATCGTGGATCAGAAGGACTTCGGCGATCCGTTCACCTCAGGGCGCTTCGCCCGCTACGCAGCCGACGGAACGTTTCTTGGCGAGTACAGGACCAAGCCGAACGGATTCCTGAATGGCCCGACCAAGATCTGGGTCAACTCCCCCGTCTTCAGCGGCGACGTCTTCGTGGACGATCAGATTACCGATACCGGACAGGGCGTTGCGGGCCTCGTCGAGCGCTGGTCGCTCCAAGAGGTCAATCCTGACGTGACCGCGCCGATCACGACGGTGCTTAATCCGCCCGTCGGCTGGCAGCACACCACCCAGCAGATAGCGCTCAGTGCTGAGGACACTCAATCCGGCGTGGCCAGCACCGTGTGGGGGTACTCGGCGGGTTCGCTGTCCGCCTACACGACCACGATCACCGTCGCCGCCGAGGGCACAACCACTATCTACTACCGGTCGACCGACACCTCCGGAAATGTGGAGGCCTTCAACAACATCCAGGTCAAGATCGATCGCAACGCCCCGCAGACGACCGCCGTGGGCATCCCAAACCCGCCCATCTTCTACACGACTCCCGCAGGCTCCCTGACTACTTCCGATAGCGTCTCAGGGGTGCAGAGCACTTTCTGGCGCACTGATGGCGGCTCGTGGGTCTCGGGCACCGCGCTTGTTCTGCCGAGCTCGCTGGGCACGCATACGCTGGACTACTACTCGACAGACGTTTCCGGTCTCACCGAGACCACGCATTCGGTCGCGTACCAAGTACTGAACCACACCGAGCAGGACGACGGCCGCGTGCTGAATCAGGGCACGTGGAGCACCGTGACTACGGCAGCTGCATTCGGCGGCTCATATGGAACGGCCGTGGGCTCCGGCTCACGCTCGCTCGTCACGTTCAAGGGAACCCGCCTCGACTACTACGCGACGACTGGCCCGGCGTTCGGTAAGGCAAACGTGCGCATCGACGGAGGCACCGCGACGCCGGTCGATCTGTACACCAGCTCCGTGACGTACCGAAGGCTCATCTGGACGACAGGACAGGTGTCCGACGCGACCCACACCGTCGAGATCGCCTGGAGCGGCAACAAGAACTCGTCCTCGACCTCGGCGACTATCGACGTCGACGCTGTCGACACGGTCGGCTTCGTCGGCATGGCTGACACCGATCCGCCGTCGACCGCCGCTCAGTACGCTCCTTCCAACGCGGCCACCAACTGGGTTCGCCCAGACCTCACAGTGACCCTGACCGCCTCGGACACCGTCTCCGGCGTCGATCACACGTACTACTCCAGTGACAACACCACTCCAAGCCTGATCTACTCGAATCCCCTGACATTCAGTGCTGACGGCGTTACGACGTTCAAGTACCGTTCCGTCGACCGCGTTGGCAACACCGAGCCCGTTCACACGGCAACGCTGCGCGTGGACGGTACCGCCCCAATCACGACGTGCACCGTTCTTCCCAGCTACGCTAGCTCCGCGACGATCATGCTGGTGCCTACGGACGCCGGATCCGGCGTCGCTCAGACGCGCTACAGCCTCGATGGTTCGGCGGCCACCAGCGGCACTGTGATGGTGACCACGGCGGTAGGCAGCCACACCCTCGCCTTTGGCTCCACGGACATCGCTGGAAACGTTGAACCGACTCAAACAGTCGCATTCGATGTGCTGTCCCAGAACGACCAGACGAGCCCGATGGCTTACTACCGCGGCCCGTGGTCGACAGGCTCGGTGGCGGGCAGCTACGGCGGCACCACGGCCTCCCTGAACTCCGCCGGCGGCGCGTATTTCTCATTCACAGGAACGCGCGTTGACCTTCGGTCCGTGATGGGCCCGAACATGGGCGACGCGCAGGTCAACATCGACGGCGCCTCCGCAGGTACGATCGACTACTACGCAACTTCTACCGGCTCGCCGCAAGTGGTGTTCTCGGCGACGGGACTGGCAAACACGTCTCACACCGTCCAGCTTCTGTGGCTCGGGAGCAAGAACCCGTCCTCCAGCGGCACTTCGATCGGCCTAGACGCCATCGACCTGCTCGGCAACCTGACGGCGGACACCCAGGCGCCGGTGACTGGCGACAATACTGATGGCCTGTGGCACAAGGACTCGTTCACGCTGGCGCTCACGCCCTCCGACCAAGGCAGCTGGGTCGCAACCACTTACGCGAGTATCGCTGGCAGCACCACGGTGTACACCGCTCCGATGCTTATCACCGCCGAGGGAACCACGACCGTGGACTTCTGGTCCGTCGACGGCGCCGGCAATAGAGAAGCGACGCACACGGTTCAAGTACTGGTGGACAACGTCGACCCGAACTCATGGGACAACCTCCCAACGACCTGGCAGCACACCCCGATCACCGTGACCCTCTCCGCAAGCGACTCGGAGTCGGGAGTCCAGAAGATCCTGTACACGGTCGGTCTTAGCGCCGAGACCCTCTACTCCGCCCCCTTCGTGGTCAGCCAAGAGGGGTCGATTCCGGTCGAGTACTACGCAGTGGACAAGGCGTCCAATACTGAGGCGCTCAACACCGCGTACGCGCTCGTCGACCTGAGCGCGCCGATCACCACCGACAACGCACCGGCCGGCTGGGTCAGGAACCCGGTCGACGTGAGCTTGAACGCTACCGACACCTACTCCGGGGTCGCCCAGACGATCTACGGCCTCAACGGTGCGGCACCGTCTATCGTCGCAACCTCGCCCATTCATATCGCGACCGAAGGCACAACGAGCATCGCCTATCGATCGAGCGACGTCGCGGGCAATGTTGAGAGCACTCGGACAACCACTGTCCGCATCGACAGCACAGCTCCTGTGACTACATCCAACGCAGCATCCAGCTACGCGACCACCGGCACCGTTATCCTCACGCCGACAGACTCGGCTTCAGGCGTTGCCAGCACGCAATGGCGCATCGATAGCGGCTCGTGGACCACCGGCACCGTGGCGACCCTCCCGCTCGTCGCCGGTCAGCACGTGCTTCAATGGGCCTCGACTGACGTCGCAGGTAACGTCGAAGCGACACGCTCGGCGACCTACCAGATGATGCAGCGCTGGGAGCAGACCGACAGTCGCATGTATTTCAAGGGCAGCTGGTCTACGAGCAGCAGCCCTTCCTACTCCGGACACTCCATGGCGAGCGTCAACGCGACGCAGTGCTCGCTGTTCTTCAACTTCACTGGTACGCGCTTCGACATCATCGGCTCGTCGGGCCCGGCCTTCGGGTACGCCAAGGTCACCGTTGACGGTACCAACGTGGGCAACGCCGACTTCTACTCGGCGACTCCCGCGGACAGCGCGCTGATTCTCTCGACTGCCGGCCTGGCCAACTCATCGCACATCGTCCGTATCGACTGGACAGGCACCAAGAACGCAGCATCGACGGGGACGGGAATCTCCATCGACGCGATCGACATGATCGGCCAGATCACCAGCGACACAGTCGCGCCGGTGACGACCTCAGACGCCACCTCGGCCTGGCGCGCCACCAACGCGACCATCACGTTGACCGCCAATGACGTCAACTCCTTCGTGGCCAACAGCTTCTACCGGATTGGCAGTACCACGACAACGTACGCGGCTCCCTTCGTGATTTCTGCCGAGGGAACCACCGGCGTGCAGTTCTGGTCCGTCGACGGCGCAGGCAACATCGAGACGAGCACCGTCACCAGCGTGCGTATCGACAAGACCGCGCCCGTGACCTCAGACGACTCCACGAGCTCATGGCAAAAGGGACCCGTCAACGTCCATCTGACTTCAACCGACTCCCTCTCAGGGGTCGCAGCGGTCTACTTCTCGCTCGATGGATCTAATCCCAGCCGAGTGGCCACTGGCGGGCTGGTCACCATCTCGGCCGAAGGCACGACGACACTCAAGTACAAGGCCGTTGACGCCGTCGGCAATACCGAGAGCATCAAGACCGCAACCATCAGGATCGACAACACCGTCCCGGGAACCACGGACAACGCCTCCCCCAGCTGGGTCAAAGCTCCGGCCACCGTCACGCTGACCTCGTCAGACGCGCTGTCGGGCATAGCGAATACCTACTACTCGACCGACGGCTCGAACCCGGCGACCGTCGCATCCGGGCCCTTGAGCATCTCCACAGACGGCACGACCACGCTCAAGTACTACTCGCGCGACAACGCAGGAAACGCCGAGACCACCAAGACCGTTGCAGTCAAGGTCGACGCTGCGGCACCAGTCACTACTGTGACGGTGCAGCCGGAGTACTCGGGCTCCGCCACTATCGCGCTTGCCGCGAGCGATCCCGAGTCAGGCGTCTCGTCCACGCACTGGCGCTTTGATGGCAGCGCGTGGGCGACCGGCAGCGTGGCGACCACCTCGACCGGCGGCACTCATCTACTCGAGTTCTACTCGGTGGATGGGGTGGGTAACGTCGAGAGCGTCAAGAGCGCGACGTTCGACCTGGCGGTGCGCACGGAGAGCAGCGCTTTGAACCCGACGCCAAAGTCAGTCTGGACAACGAGTTCGAACGCCAGCGACTCCGCGGGGAGCGAACGCTACACGACCTACAACGGCGCCTACTGCGCATTCACATTCATGGGCACTGGTTTCCACCTGATCGGCCGCAAGGACGCGTACGGCGGCACTGGGACCATCACCGTGGACGGCAATGCAACGTACACGGTCAACTTCTACAACGCCTCGACCCAGTACCAGCAAGTGATTCAGACCGTGACCGGCCTGCCCGACGAGCAGCATGTCGTCACTCTCACCTGCTCAAACGGCCTTGGTAAGCGTGTCCATTTCGATGCCGTGGACTTGATCGGCTACCTTACGACGAGCACGGACAACTCGCCGCCGATCACCGTCGACAACACGGACGGCTTGTGGCACAACGCCCCGTTCGCGTTCGCCCTGGTCGCCGACGATACGCAGCACAACGTCGCAAACACCTACTACGCGCTCAACGGCGGAGCCCTCCAGTCCTACGTAGGCACATTCACGATCTCAACCGACGGAACGAACAGCGTCGACTACTACTCCGTGGACTCGAAAGGCAACACCGAGGCCACCAACACGGCCTACGTCCTGATCGATAGAAGCGCACCTGTCTCCTCGAGCGATGTAGCCACCGGTTGGCTCGCTGCACCAACAACCGTGCACCTGTCTGCCACCGACCCGTACTCGGGCGTGGCCGGGACGCGCTATGGCGTGAACGGCTCGGCCGCCGCGACCTACACCACCGGCATAGGAGTAGCTGCCGAGGGCACGACGACGATCGCGTTCGCCTCGGTCGACAACGTCGGCAACCTCGAAGCGACGAAAACGGCCATGGTGCGCCTCGACTTCACGGCCCCGGTCACGAGCTCCAACGCCACGAGCTCCTACCTCAACACCGCCACGATCACTCTGACGCCTGTCGACGCCGGGTCCGGCGTGGCACAGACGCTGTGGTCCCTGGACGGCAGCGCGTCGACGAGCGGCACCGTGGTCACGACCACGGCCGTGGGCTCGCACACGCTGACCTACTCCTCGACGGACAAGGTGGGA
>JARLGT010000054.1 GCA_031292615.1 Coriobacteriia bacterium
GCGGCTCGAAGGACTCGAAGAAGATGATGACGTTGTGGTCGCCTGGAGGGACCGTTGGAGGCACGGTGATCGAGAACTTCACCGGGATGCGCTGTTTGGGGGTGAGCTCGAGGTACGGGATGTTCCCCAGCGACTTGCTGTTCGCAGGCATCTTGATCGTCGTCCACGACGACGGCAGCGAAAGCGACTGCAGGTCGGCGCGCGTAGGCGTGACGTACGTGACCGCACCGTTGGGGTCGACCTTCATGTCCGACGCGTACACCATGACCTTAAGCGGCTCGTCGCCATCGTTCATCACGACGACCTCGCCGTTGGCCTGCTGGCCGGCGGACAGGTCGAAGCGGAACGTGCCTGCCGAGAGCCCAAGCGTTCGGGTCGCGAACGCCGAGCTAGGAAGAGCGAGGAGCGACGCAGCAACCAGCGCCGCGACGCCGAGAAGGCGAGCGCGGGAAGGGTGACGGGGAGCCATCAGATGCCGACCGCCTCTCGGAACGTCCGGACCTGTCGTCGTGCCACTGGAATGTGCGTCTCGTCGCGATCAGATGCCACGACCACGTAGCTACCGTCCACCCGCAGTATCTCCTTCACCTTGTTGAGGTTCACGAGGTAGCTCCTGTGCACGCGCGTGAATGTCTCGCGCGACAGTTTGCCCTCGAGTTCGCCAAGCGTCATGTCGACAAGATACTGGTTCTCGTAGGTATGTGCGTAGGTGGACTTGTTCCGTGCCGAGAGAAGCACGATGTCGTCGATGTTGAGCAGCACGGTACGGCCGCCCTTGCGAACCGCAAGCTTGCGAAACTCGCTCTCCCCCGCCCCGGTCTGCTCGGCCGCGACATGGCGGCGCGCCTTGGCGAGACTCTCGACGCGCGCTGCAAGTTCGAGCACGTTGAAAGGCTTGGTGACGTATTGCTGAACGCCTTGCTTGAAGGCGAGGATCTTGGCCAGGTCCTGGGTCTTGGCGCTGAGCATGATGACGGGCATATCACCGAGTGTGGGGCTGTTGCGGATGTCCATGAGGCACATCCAACCGTCGACGCGCGGCATCATGATGTCGAGCACCACTACATCGACGCGTTCCCGGCCGAGAACCTCGAGCCCCTCGGCGCCGTCGGAGGCACCGTAGACGCTCATGCCCTCGGCCTCGAGACCGGCGCGAATCATCTCAACAACTGCGCTGTCGTCATCGATGACGAGCACATGAATAGGTTCGTCGCCCACCGCTCGCTCCCTCATTCCGGCCGAATGGAAGGGCCTTCCTACCTGACGCACGGCGCAGCGCGCCGTTCGTCCACGTTCTGGATTGTACCCCAGCGGTCTGACATCGCGGCCGAATGCCCGCGATTCAGCGCTAAGAGGTGGCGCGCTCCCGCAACCAGCGGTCCATCGCGCGTGCCGACGTCTTGCCCGCACCCATCGCCAGGATCACCGTCGCCGAGCCGGTCACGATATCCCCGCCCGAGAACACCCCGGGTAGATTGGTCGCGCCTTCCTCGTCGGTGAGCACGTAGCCGCGGCGCGACAACTCGATGCCGGGCGCGGCCGCTTTCAGCAGAGGATTCGGACGCGTCCCCACGGCGATGATGACGGTGTCGCACTCGATTGAGAAGTCGGCGCCCAGCACGCATACCGGCGCGCGGCGTCCGCTCTCGTCGGGCTCGGAGAGCTCCATCCGATTAGCGACTATCCCGGTCACGAAGCCATCGCGGCCCACAATCTCGGCCGGAGAGCAGAGCATCTTGAACTCGACACCCTCCTCTTTGGCGTGATGAACCTCTTCCTTGCGCGCAGGCATCTCGTCTTGGGTGCGCCGATAGACGAGAAAGACCTCCTCGGCACCAAGTCGAAGCGCGGTGCGTGCCGCATCCATCGCCACATTACCGCCGCCGATGACCGCGACCTTGCGTCCGCGTGCCACCGGCGTGTCTGCCTTGCTAGGAAACTCGTAGGCTCGCATCAAGTTGACGCGAGTGAGGAACTCGTTGGCCGAGAACACCCCGTTGAAGTTCTCGCCCGGAATCCCCATGAACACGGGAAGGCCGGCGCCGCTGCCCACGAAGACAGCGTCAAAGCCCTCCTCGCCGAGCAGCTCGGGTACGGTCGTGAGCTGTCCCACCACCGTGTCCGTGACGATCTCGACGCCCACCGAGGAGAGCATCTCGATCTCGGCGGCGACGATGGCCTTGGGCAGGCGGAACTCGGGGATGCCGTACGTCAGCACGCCGCCAGGGGCGTGAAGTGACTCGAAGATGGTGACGCCGTGTCCGAGCTTGGCCAGCTCGCCTGCGCACGCTAAGCCAGCCGGACCGCTACCGACGACGGCGCAGCGCATGCCGCTCGGCGCGGCGACCTCGGGCACGCATCGGTGGTCGAGCTCGCATGCCAAGTCCGTGTCGCCGAGAAAACGCTCGAGTCGGCCAATCGCGACGGGCTCGCCCTTCTTGGCGAGCACGCACGACGCCTCGCACTGCTCTTCCTGCGGGCAGACACGACCGCAGACGGCTGGCAGAGCATTGCGCTCCTTGAGCACCGACACGCCTCGGGTCAGATCGCCCTCGATGATGGCGCCGATGAACTCACGAATGTCGATGTTGACCGGACAGCCCTGTTGGCATGTCGGGTTGGGGCACTGGAGGCAGCGGTTGGCCTCGGCGAGTGCTTCGTCGGCCGAGTAGCCAAACGCGACCTCGTCGAAGCTCGACCGGCGCTGCTCAGGCGAGCGCTCGGGCATGGGCGTACGCGGTGCGCGCGAGGCGCGATGGCGGGGCTTCGCGGCACGTGCGCGATCTCGATCGCGCTGGCGCTCCCGCTCCCTATCGCGGTCGGCGTCGCCAAGCGACGTCGTGTCGTCTACAGGTGGCATTGGCACCCCCGGCTGTACTCGGCATCGGCCTCGCGCTCGATGTCGGAGTAGATACGCTGGCGGCTCATGAGCTCTTCGAAGTCGACCGCGTGGCCGTCGAAATCGGGACCTTCGACGCAGCCGAACTTGGTCTCGCCGCCCACAGTCACGCGACAGGCCCCGCACATGCCGGTGCCGTCTACCATGATCGGGTTGAGCGAGACGGTGGTCGGCACGTCAAACTCGCGCGTCGTGGCCGCGGCGAACTTCATCATTATGGCGGGTCCGACAGCGAACGCAGCGTCGAGCTCGCCCGACGAGCACAGCTCCTTGAGTGGGGCCGTGACCAGGCCCTTACGACCCGCCGAGCCATCGTCGGTGCAGATCACCAGCTCGCGCAGCGGAAGCGCGCGCAGCTCCTTCTCGAGAATCAGCAGCTCGCTGTTGCGGGCCCCCACGATCACGGTCACCTCGCCGCCGGCCTCGCACATCGCACGGGCGACCGGGTATGCAACGGCCACGCCCACGCCACCGCCCACGATGGCCACACGACCGGCACCCTCGGTGTGGGTTGGGACGCCGAGTGGCCCGACGACATCGGCAAGCATGTCGCCGACCTCGAGATGCGACAGAGCATGCGTGGTCTTGCCGACTCGCATGAAGATGAAGCGGATCCAGCCTTGCTCGGCGGACCAGTCGCTGAAGGTGAGTGGAATGCGCTCGCCATTCTCGTCGGTGCGCACCATGAGGAACTGGCCGGCGCGTGCTTTGGCCGCGATCTTAGGCGCCTCGACGCCCATCTCGAAGACGGCCTCGGAGAGCTGACGCTTGTGAACGATGCGGAACATGGTCCTCCGTGGGGCCGTGGTCGTGCCTCGCCAAAGGTCGGTGAGGCGTCGAAACAGTATAGCAGCGGGCTTGCTCGTCGCAGCCCTGCGGCAAAGAGCGTCAACCACACCCCAAACGCACAGGTTGTTGCCGGGTTGTGGCCTGCTCCGGGGCGAGAGAAGAGCGTTCGAGTGGTATTATTCTGGGCAGTGAACGCCCTTCCGGACGGCACACACCACTACAACGCAGCAGCCCCGGAGGATCTTCCAGCATGACTCGCTTCCGCGCATACCTCGCGGCAACCCTCTGCATGGCGCTGCTTCTCGCTGCCGTCACCCCTGCCTATGCTGTCTCCGCCGCCGATGCTGCCAAGCATGCGAGCACGGCGGCGTCGGCCCGCGCCAAGGCCGCACAGGAGCAGGTGCTGGCCAACCAGCTCAAGACCGAGGCTGCCAAGCTGGACGACAAGGTCCAGTCGCTGCAGTCGCAGGCCAACGCGCTGGACCCCCAGATCACCACGGCTGCCACCCGGGCCCAGACCCTGCGCCAGCAGGTCGACTCCATGCGCTCGCAGATCTCGTCTAAGACCGCTCAGATCAGTGCCACGCAGGCCGAGGTTGCCCGCGAGCAAGGCTTGCTCGCCGAGCGCGTTACAGCGGCTTACAAGGGCGGTGAGTGGTGGACATACATCGACATGCTCCTCGGCGCGCATGACTTCCGCGATCTGATCGCGCGCACGGAGCTGGTCGATCGCGTCCTACGAGCCAACAGCGCCGCTGCCGAGCAGCTCTCGGCGAGCAAGACGGTGCTAAGCCAGCAGAAGGCCGCACTCGATCAGGCGCTGGCTGACGTAGACGCGAAGCGCCATGAGGCCGACGCGGTCGAGCAGAACCTCAAAGGGCTGCAGAGCGCGCGCCAAGAAAAGGTCGCCGCTCAGCAAGGGGTTCTCAACGCCAAGTCACAGCTCCTGGCCGAGACTCAGCACAACGCCAAGCGACTCCTCGCTATCGCAGACGCCGAGCAGGCCGAGTCGGCGCGCATCCGCGCCGAGCTCTCGCGCTCGTCGCACGGCTCGGGCTCGTACCACGGCGGCATGTCGTGGCCGGTCCCGGGCTTCCAGCAGATCACCTCGCCGTTCGGATGGCGAATGCATCCCATCCTGCACAAGCGGATCTTCCACGCGGGTATCGATATCTCCGGCCCGGGCATCAACGGCGCGCCGATCATTGCTGCTGGTGCTGGCACGGTCATCGCCGCCGGACCGCACGGCGGCTACGGGAACGTCGTCATGATCGACCACGGCAACGGCGTCGTCACCGTGTACGGTCATCAGCAGAGCGGCGGAATCCGAGTCTCTGTCGGCCAGCACGTCAAACGCGGCCAGCGTATCGGCACCGTCGGTTCCACCGGAATGTCTACCGGCCCCCACCTGCACTTCGAGGTGCGTGTCAACGGAAGCGCCGTCAACCCGCTGAACTACCTCTAGCGACGGCGCCCTTAGTCCGCGTTGAACTCCTGCATGGTCGCATCCGGCCCGTGCTCGAGCAGGCTGATGACAGCTTGCGCCGCCGTTGGGATGCTCGCTTCGAGGTCGTCGAAGACGGCGCCCTTGAGTGGCTGCAGGACGTAGTCGGCCGCGTCCATGCGCCCGGGCGGGCGGCCCACCCCAACACGGACGCGCAGGTAGCTGTCGCTGTCGAGCTGCTCGTGCAACGAGCGCAAGCCGTTGTGGCCGCCGTGGCCTCCCCCGCGCTTCACTCGCACCTTGCCAGCCGCCAGATCGATATCGTCGTGGACGACGATGATCTCGGCGACCTCAACGTTGTAGAGCTCGGCGAGCTTCTTGACCGAGCTGCCCGACAAGTTCATGAACGTCTGCGGCTTGGCAAGCACCAGGTCTTCGCCACCGAAACGAACGACGGCGACCTTCGCACCCCCCTGATCCTTCCAGTAGGAAGCGCGAAGGTCGTCGCCGAGAAGATCAATCACAAGAAACCCGGCGTTGTGACGCGTTGACGCGTACTCTCGGCCGGGATTGCCGAGCCCAACCACCAAACGAGTCACGTGCTACTCGTCCTCAGGCTTGCCGCCGATGAGCTCGGGCTGGGCCTCCTCGGCAATCTCTTCCTCTTCGACCTCGACACGCGGCGCCTGGACCGATACCAGGACCTCTTCGGGGTCGTCCAAGATCTCGACACCCTTGGGAGCCACGATGTCCTTGACGTGAAGCACGTCACCGATCTCGAGAGCGGCCACGTCGACGTCGATGGACTCGGGTAGGTCGCCCGGCTTGGCCTCGACGTTGATCTCGTGGAAGTTTGTTGTCAGCACGCCGCCGGCCTTAACTCCAGCCGGATCGTTGACGTAGTGCAGCGTGATCGACGCGTGTACCGCGACGTTCATCTGAATGACCATGAAGTCGACGTGGATGATCTCGCCCTTGATCGGCGACGTCTGCATTTCGCGGATCATGGCGTTGACCGGCTTGCTCTCGCCCTCGACTTGGAGCTCGACGATGATCGAGCTCGACGCGTGGTGCGACATCAGGAGTTCGAAGTCGTGACGGTCGACCGACAGCGACAGGGTCTCGCGGCCCGGACCGTAGAGCACGGCCGGAATGCGGTTCTCGCTCGCGAGCCGGCGGTTCGCCTTGCCGATGATGGTGCGAGGGAACACCGGCAGAAGTGTAGAGGCAGTCATAGTCGACGAGCTCCTTCGGTTGTCATGCGTGGTCAGTCAGTAGGTACCCCACTCGAGGGCCTTGAACTTACAGCTGGAAGTCCGGGTCGAAGAGCTCAGAGACGGATTCATCGTTGAAGACGTTCTGCACCGCATGGGCGAACAGCGGTGCGACCGACAGCACGCGAATCTTGCCGTGCTGCCTTTCCTCCGGCACCGGGATGGTATTGGTGACGATGAGCTCCCGGATAGGAGCCGCCTCGATACGCTCATACGCCGGTGCCGAGAAGATGCCGTGCGTGGCCGTGACGTACACCTCCTTGGCTCCCTTCGCCATCAGCGCCTTGGCGCCCTCGGTGATCGAGCCGGCGGTGTCGATCATGTCGTCGGCCACGATACAGACCTTGCCGTCGACCTCACCGATGACGTGCGTGATCTCAGCGACGTTGTGCTCCGGACGGCCCTTGTGCATGATCGCAAGTCCCGCTCCGAGCATGTTCGAGAGCTTCTTGCAGGCCTTGGCGCGACCCACGTCCGGCGAAACCACGACGCAGTCCTCAAGGTGCAGCGACTCGAAGTAGTCGGCGAGGATGGGAAGCGCCGTCAAGTGGTTCACCGGCTGGTTGAAGAAGCCTTGGATCTGGCCCTGGTGCAGGTCCATCGTGATGACACGGTTGACACCTGCGACGGTGAGAACGTCGGCGACCAGCTTGGCTGTGATCGGCTCGCGGGCCGCCGACTTCTTGTCTTGCCGAGCATAACCGTAGTGGCTTATGACCGCCGTGATCGAACGCGCCGAGGCTCGCTTGGCCGCATCCACCATGATGAGCAGCTCCATGAGCGTCTCGTTGACGGGGGCACAGACCGACTGGATGATGAACACGTCGGCACCTCGAACGCTCTCAAGGTAGCGCACGTAGATCTCGCCGTTGGCGAACTTGCGGATCTTGACGTTGCCGAGCTCGATACCCAGGTGCCGGACCACGCCCTCGGCGAGCTCGGGATTGCTCGTACCGGCGAACACCTGCATGCGCTTGGTCTGCTGGGGCATCTTTCGGCGCGCTCCGTTCCTGAAGTGTCGGCGATGTTACTCGTCGTGCTTGATCTTTCGACGCATGGCCCAGCCGTCGATAACAACCTGCTCCGAGCGCTCGAGCGCGAGCGCCCCTGGGGGCACGTCGCGCGCGATTGTGCTTCCGGCGGCGGTGACCGCACCGTCCCCCACGGTCACTGGCGCCACAAGCATCGTATCAGACCCGATGAAAGCGCCGTCGCCGATGCACGTGGCATGCTTCGTCTCTCCGTCGTAGTTGCAGGTGATCGAGCCTGCGCCGATGTTGACATCCTTGCCGATTGTTGTGTCACCGATGTAGGAAAGGTGCGGCACCTTGCTGCCCTCGCCCACCGTCGACTTCTTGACCTCGACGCACGCTCCGACCTTGCTATTTGCCTCAAGCACCGTCCCGGCGCGCAGGTACGAAACGGGGCCGACTGTTGCGCCAGCGCCTACCGTCGCGCTCACGACGATCGAGGCGTCGATGACCGCATCGGCGGACACAATGGCGTCAGTGAGCCGGGTGTTGGGCCCGATTACGGCGCGATCGCCAATCTCGGTGTCGCCGAAGAGAAACGTCATCGGAAGCAACTCGACGTCGCGCCCGAGGCGCGTGTCCGGGCCGATCCACACCAGCTCGGGATCGGTCATCGTGACGCCAGCGAGCATGTGGGCGTGGTTGATACGGCGCTGCATAACCTTGTTGGCCTCGGCGAGCTGCACGCGAGAGTTCACGCCGAGCGTCTCAAGCGCGTCGTCGGTCGAGCTGGCCGAGACCATCAGTCCCTCTGCGTTGAAGATCGCGACCATGTCGGTGAGGTAGTACTCGCCTTGAGCGTTCTCGGTTGTCAGCCTGTCGAGGTGTGCAAAGAGGACGGCTGCGTCGAAGCAGTAAGTTCCCGTGTTGATCTCGTGGATGGCGCGTTCCAACGGCGAGCAGTCGTTCTCCTCGACGATCGCCGCGACGCAGCCGTCGTGCGTCGAGCGGATGATTCGCCCGTAGCCGGTCGGGTCCGGCAGGTTAGCGGTGAGCAGCGTCAGCGCCGAGCCGGTCGACTCGCGCATCGCTATCAACCCGGCGATCGTCTCGGGAGTAAAAAGTGCGTGGTCGCCCGACAGCACTACCAGCGAGCCCTCGAAGTCACGCAGGGCCTCGCGAGCGCTCATGACTGCATGTCCGGTTCCGAGCTGCTGGGGCTGATGGACCGTGAGAACTTCCTCGGGCAGCACAGCCTCGACTACCTCGGCATGGTGACCAGTGACCGCGATGACTCGGTCACACCCAGCGCCGAGGGCCGCCGAGACCACCCAGTTCACCATCGGCTTGCCCAGGATCTCGTGGGCCACCTTCGGCTTGTCGGACTTCATGCGCGTGCCCTCGCCAGCGGCGAGGATGAGGGCGACGGAACTCATTGTGAGGCTCCTTGGGTCTTGACCCGCAGCGGGTATCCCGACGGTGTGACGCCGAGTGCGATGGCTGGGGCACCAGGATTCGAACCTGGATAGCGGGCACCAAAAGCCCGAGTCCTGCCGTTGAACGATGCCCCAACGAAGTACGCACGCAGCGTCGAGCCGCACTGCAGTGTAAGAAGGAGCCTCGGCAAGCGTCAACAAGGACGCGCGATGACTGTGCGGCAAAACGTCGACAAGGCACGACCTAGCGCGCCAAACAATCGCCTAGATCTCGGCAGGCTCCAGCTGCTCGGCTGCCGCCGAGAACGCCTCCAGACCGCCGTCGATGGCAAACTGGTCCAGAACGGCCTGCTGAATGCTGTTGCGCGCGTCGGTGTTGATGGGGTGACAGATGTCCCGGAAGTCGCCGTTAGGCAACTTGCGCGAGGGCATCGCGACGAACAGCCCTTTGTCACCGTTCACTACTCGAAGATCGTGGATCACGAAGCTGTCGTCGATCACGATCGAGGCGATCGCGCATACTTTGTTCATCGCGACGGGCCTCAGCGTTACCTTCGTGATCTGCATGGTTCCCCCTTTGTCAGTGATGGACGACCCCCCAGCCATCCAACAGTGCCTGTACTTTCACTATTCTGCGGAGTTCGGGGTATTCCTACCCGAACGACCGGCGTACAGCACACGTTCCGCCACTACGACATCGATGGGCTTGTCCACATCGGCCCCGATGGAGGCAAACGTCGTGTACACCGCTACGCAGTGCACTCCGAGCAGCTGCTCCATCTTGCGTTCCACGTCGTCGACTCGCAGCCTGCCAGTGACGTACTTGATGATGAAGGGCACGCCGATGACGCGCGCCATTGCAATCGGGCTCTTGCGCGCATCAAACAGCTTCTGGCCTAGCCCACGGTTGCGACGAACCACCTCCGGCGCGAGCACCATCATGTTGCCGCCGGTCACGTTCCCGCCCGAGACCTTCACGTAGGTTCGCCGCGAGCCCGGGAACTGAGCCTCCATCTCCTCGGCCGAGACAAGCGGGTAGCTGAACTGCGCGCCGGCATCTAGGGAGCGCGTAACGAAGTCGTCGATTGCCTCCGGGGTGAGCGCCGGAAGGTCGCCTGTCGCGGCGAGCACGGGCCTGTTGCCCTCGAACGCCGAGAACCCCGCCAGAGCGTTGTCGATGAACGACGCATCGGAGACTACGACGTGGTCGACGAGCTTCACCCAATCCCCGAGATCGTCGGCACACGGCACGACGACCGCGATCTGTTCGATGGTATTGGCGGCCCGCAGAGCCTCGACGACCCACTCGATCATCGGTTTTCCGGCGATCGGAACGAGTCCTTTGATGCGCTCGGTGGGATCGATGATCGCGCCGTCGCCCCCGCCCAGAACCATCGCGTGAACGCTCACACCATCATCTCACTCTCGGTAACGACCGGACCTTGGGCGCTGAGCGCCGTAGCCGCCGACCACCAGCCGCGCTGTTCCGCAACTCGCGAGATGCGCTCGGCATCCAACGCGGAGTCGCAGATCGCGAAGACTGCCGATCCGCTCCCGGCCATTGTCGCGCCGAGCACCCCCGTCTCGGCGCGCAGGAACGCGAGTGCGTCCCCAATGGCGGGAACGAGCGCCTCCGCGGCAGGAATCATGTTGTTGGCCAAGCCCGCCGCAAGCGCTCTCGGATCGCGAAAGCGAACGGAGTCGGTGACGGGGCGCATGTCGCCGACGAGTTGGGGATCGGCGTCGAACGCGCGATAGGCGTCCGCAGTAGGCACGGCCGCAGGTGGACGAACCACGACAACGGTCGCCTCGATGGGCTTCAGGCTCCGAACCAGGTGGTCGCCTCGGCCATCCATGAGAGCTGCGCCGCCTTGAAGCAGAAACGGCACGTCAGCGCCGAGCGACGCGGCGACATCGAGCAGCCGGAGGTCGTCGCGCTCCAAGCCTGCCCAATGCGCGAGCCCCGCGAGCACTGCCGCCGCGTCCGACGATCCGCCGCCGAGCCCCGCTCCGGCCGGGATGCGCTTGGCGAGGGTGATATCGAGAAGGACGTCGAGCCCGTACGCGGCCGAGAACGCTCGAGCCGCGCGATACGCGAGGTTGCTCTCGGCGGGAATGCCCAAGTCGACGTCGCAGGACAGCTCAAGCTCATCGGCGGGCGTCAGAGTGACTCTGTCAGCCAGCGCTAGGGTGTGTAGCACCGTCTGAACCGAGTGATATCCATCGGGTCGGATCGAGCCGACTCCGAGGAACAGGTTGACCTTGGCGGGGGCGCTGATCGTGAGGGACTGCATGTCGGTGAGTGTTCCCCTCGGACATGACAAAGCGCGGAGCATATGCCCCGCGCCATTGTCGCGAAATCGGTGAGTATCGCGCCTCGCTTAGTTAAGCCAAGGCAACAGGTTCTCGCCACTCTCGACGTGCGTGAGTTCGACCGTGCCGGTGAGCACGTCGACGTACTGGTACGAAGCACGGGCGGTACGATCGCGCTTCTCCAGCACTTCCACGACGAAGAGCGCAGGGTGTGTCTGCATCAGGATGCCCTCGCGCTCCACGATTTTCGAGCGGCCCATGTTGGCGCGCACACGAATACGGCTGCCGGTCATTCCTTCGAGATCCGTACGAATGCGCCCGACAACTTCAGCTTGACGAACTAGATCCATGAATAGAACCTCCCTCTGCTCAAGAGGGAAGTATAGCTGAGCCAAGGCTAAATTACCAGCGTGCTGACCGACCAGTCGGTTAGAAATCGCACGCAAACGAAAACCATTTCCAGCGATTCGGTGACGCAGTCAGGCTTCAACGTTTGGTAGAGCCTTCGCCAACGCGAGGAACTTCTCGGGATCGAGCGCTTCGGCACGCAGCGATCCGTCGACTCCGGCCGCCTCCAGTGCGGCATCAAGAGCCTCGGCATCAAGGCCCAGTGTGCTTTTCAGAGAGTTACGGATCGTCTTGCGTCGCTGGGCGAACCCAGCCTCGGCGGCGCGGGCCGCGGCGTGAAGGAGCGCAGGATCGGTCGCGAGTGGCGCGCGCTCAAGCCGCAGCACCGCCGAGTCAACACGCGGCGGCGGCAGGAAGCATGAGCGCGAGACCGCGAAACGGCCAGCGGGCTTCGCCAGCAGGCGCAGTTTGACGGTGTAGGCGCCGAAGTCCTTGGTGCCCGGCGAAGCAGCCATGCGATCGGCGACCTCCGCCTGCACCATGATGGTCGCACTTTGGAGGCTGGGAATCTCCTCGAAGAAGCGGAGGACGACGGTTGCCGCGACGGCGTAGGGAAGGTTGGCGACCATCGCGACGGGTGGTCCGAAGGGCTCAGCGAGCGCTTCAGGGCTTACGGCCACGGCGTCGGCGCGCACGATGGCGAGGCGAGCGCAGTCGGCCGTGGTCTCCGCAAGCGCAGGGAGCAAGTCGGAGTCGCGTTCTACGGCGACCACTGCGCCAGCGTGCTGGCACAGCGCGGCTGTAAGCGTGCCGATGCCGGGCCCGATCTCTATGACGGTCTCGTCACCGGCGAGCTTGGCCAGAGCAATGATGCGACCGATGACGTTGTCGTCGATGAGAAAGTGCTGACCCAGCGCCTTCTTGGTCGCAAGACCGTGGCGCTTGAGGACAGCGATCGTCTCAGAGGGAGTTGCGAGCGGCGAGTGCGCCACGGTTAGTCGAGCACGACGATGGTGACGTGGCGCTTGCCCCAGGAGTTGACCTCGAAAAGCGAGTTGAAGCACAGGTCGATATGGCGACCGTTGATCATACCGCCGGTGTCGCCCGCGATCGCGTAGCCGTAGCCGGGCACGTAGAGATGCGAGCCCAGCGGGATGACGTTGGGGTCGACCGCAACGATGCCGCGCTCGCAGCGCGGACCGGTGGCCGTGCCAGACGATGCGCCCGGCTCCTCGGCGGAGTACGCGGTCGCGATCACGTTGATGTGACGGCCCTGAGGGAGCGTACTGGCACGTATGAGCTGAGCCGAGATGTGAGCCACAGCGAGCTGGCGACGAGTCGAGCCGTCGCCCGTTCCCACGGCGACGACCTCGGTCACGGGTTTCACGACGACGTTTTCGGCGGTCAGGGTGGACGAACCCTCGATGCCGCTAACGACGAGCGATCGGTAGATGCGCATGACGCTGCCGACGCTGCCATGCCGGATGATGCGCCGTACACCCTTGGGAAGCGTACCGTCGGGACGCTCGGCGACGGCGAATGGCGCGTTGGTGGTGACGGTGGAGATGCGCGCGAACGAGTCCGGCGCCGTGATGCGCATTCCGGGCTTGAGCGGGGCGTCCAGTGCTGGGGTCACTCCGGCAGTTGCCTCGGGGTCGAGCCCAGCCGCGACCAGTGCATCGGCGACCGTCTTACCCACGACGTTCAGCGACGTGTCGGTACCGCCCAGGACGACGACGACAGGGACGGCGTGGCGCACTACAACGCTCATCCCAGCGGTGACCTTGGTGTCCTGCGAAGGGAAGACCAAGTCGCCAGCTCCGACCTTCACGCCGGTCTCGGAGAGCAGACCGGCCACGTCGGCGGATTGAGAGTCGATATGCAGAGTCCGGCCGTCCACGACGACCGAGACCTGCTTTTGGGCCCACACGAATCCGGTGACACAGAGCAAGAGGATGAGTGCTGGAACGAAGGCTGCGACGATGAACTGGGTCCTCTGGGATCGTGCCGAGCGAGTCGGCTCAGACCTCATTAAGACCTCTCTGATCGGGGACATTTCAACCGTTCCGTAACGAGGAGCGGAGTTCCGATGCTAGCGCTCTGAAACGCCCGACGCAAACCCGCAGGTCGCCACGAATAGCTTTCTCGGAGGGGACAAAAACGTCGTGTCGTCAACGGATTTCCGAGCATCTCGGACGCCACATCTGGGTGTTCCTGTCAACTCCGGGGCGCCAGCCAAGGCGGCGACAAGGGCGCGCGCGAGCACGCATGCGAGGCACACACGGCAGGCTGCGGGATGCAGGCGCGGCGCACGTCTGAGACGTGGCGCAGTCGCCGCGCTAGGGAGCGCGAGCACAACGGATCAGCGCTGGGCGCGAACCGCCTCTACCAGCTGTCGGCCGATCTCCTCGGCGCGCTGGAGGGCGTCCGGTTCACTGACGATGTCGCCTGGCTTGTCCGGACCGACGACCTCAAGGACGCGTTCGGCGCTCACGGAGAGCACGGCAAAGACGCTCTTGATCGGGTTCAGAGCGCAACCCGTTCCATACGGGTCGCCTCCCCCGCCGACGAGCAGGATCGCGCCTGGGCGCTTGGTCGCCGGACGCGGCTCTTTGAGGATGTAGCGGCGCACCCAGTACGGCTGGCAGCGGTCGAGCAGCGTCTTGAGCACAGCGGGGACAGTCGCGAAGAACACGGGCGAGGCGACTGCTATCGCGTTGGCCGAATCGAGAGCAGCGTACACGTCGTCCATCCCGTCGCGCTGGACGCAGCGTCCGTCCTTGGAGCAGGCGTTGCAGCCAAGGCAGACGTTGACGCCGGCGTCCTTGGCCACGAGCTTGGTTGCCCTGCCTCCCGCGGCCTCGACGCCCGCGATCAGCGCGTCGAGCAGACGCTCGCTGTTGCCGTGACGCCGCGGACTGCCCGCGATGCACAGAACCGTCGGACGGCTGTCGGCGACCTCGCTCATCCGCGCGACCGATCGAGGAGGCGGCGCGCGTTCGCGTACGCGGCAGCAGCGAAGAGGGCGGGGGTCTCGTCACGCGCCTCGGTAAGGCGGGCGGCCGTGAAGAGCGTGTACGCCGGCTCGTTCTTGCGACCCCGGAAGGGCTCGGGGGTCATGAAGGGGCAGTCGGTCTCGGTGAGGATGCGATCGAGCGGCACGAGAGCGGCAGCCTCACGTACCTCATCAGCCTTCTTGAACGTCACCGGACCGGCGAAGCTCACGGTGCAGCCGAGAGCGAGGAAGCGGCCGAGAGGCTCGGGACCCAAGTTGTAGCAGTGCAGGATGCAGCCCGCCTGAGGCAGCCCGAGCTCGCGCAGGATGGCCTCGCCGTCCTCGTGCGCCTCTCGCAGGTGGACGACCACCGGCAGGTCGAGCTCGTGAGCGATCGCGAGCTGGCGCCGAAACGCCTCACGCTGAACGTCTCGCGGCGAGTAGTCGTAGTGATAGTCGAGCCCGATCTCCCCTATCGCCGATGTAAGTGCATGTCGCGCAAGGCGTCTCAACTCAGCCTCGACCTCAGGTGTAAGGTCCTTGGCGTTGTGGGGATGCACGCCGACGATGGTCCGGACATCCGGCAACGGCGTGTCTGACAGACCCTCGGCATCCAGGATTTCGCGTGCGCGCGCGAACCATATATCCAGAGAGTCGAACGTGCGTGAAGCGTCCTCGCTGGGATCCGCGACCGTCGCGATGAAGTCGACGTCCGTCCGCGCTGCGTTGGCGAGCGCAAGGCCCGGGTCCTCGAGCATGTCGAGGTGCGCATGGGTATCGGCGACCGGCCCGCCGAAATCGGGTGTGGCGACCTCGCGTCCCTTGGCGTCGACGAAGAGCGGCTCGGCCATAGTGGCCCTACTCGGCGTTTTCGATGATGCGTTGGAAGAGTGCCTCGCCCTTCACCACGGGATTGCCCACCGGGAGGCGACCCCATCGTGTCTCGGCAGCAAGGTCGTCGACGTTGAACGGGTCGCCGAGACCGAGTCGTGCGAAGACCTCGCGCGAGGTGCTCGGCATGACCGGCGCAGTGAAGAGCGCGGCGATGCGAACGGCCTCGAGGGCGTTGTAGAGCACGGCATGTAGGCGCGGCAGCGTCGCCTCCGACTTGGCGAGATTCCACGGCGCTGCGTCTTCGATGTAGCGGTTGGTGCGCTTGATGATCTCCCAAACAGCCTCGAGCGCGCCTACGTAGTCCAGCTCGTCCATACGCGCGTCGTACGCCGAGAACAGCCCGTCGCCGATCGCTTTGAGTTCGGCGTCGTCTGCAGTGAGTTCGGGCGCACCTGAGGGGTCGGGCACCCGGCCGTCGCAGAACTTGCCCACCATGTTGAAGAGGCGCGAAACGAGGTTGCCCCAGTCGTTGGCGAGGTCACCGTTGTAGCGCTGCACCATCGACCCTAGAGAAAACGAGCCGTCGGTGCCGAACTGCACCTCGCGCAGGAAGTAGTAACGGTAGGCATCGACGCCGAATCGGGCGACGAGGTCGGCCGGCGCCATCGCGTTGCCCTTGGACTTGCTCATCTTCTCGCCCTTGGTGAGCAGGAAGCCGTTAGCGAACACGCGCTCAGGCACCTCCATGCCGGCGGACATGAGCATCGCGGGCCAGATCACGCAGTGAAAGCGGATGATGTCCTTGCCCACGAAGTGGAGCTGCGCCGGCCAGCGCCGGGCGAACTCCTCGGCCTTCTCGGGATCGCCGTAGCCGATTGCCGTGATGTAGTTGATGAGCGCGTCGAACCAGACGTAGACGGTATGGCTCTCGTCGAAGGGCAGCGGAATGCCCCACTTCACGTTCGCGCGCGAGATCGACAGATCGCGCAGACCGCTCTTCACGAACGAGAGCACCTCGTTGCGGCGCGTCTCCGGCTGGATGAAGTGCGGGTTGGCTTCGAAATACGCGAGCAGCCGGTCCTGATACGACGAGAGCTTGAAGAAGTAGTTGTCCTCGCGCACGAACTCGACGCCCCGGTTGCACTGCGGGCACGTGTGGTCGTCGTGGAGCTGCTCCTCGGTGTAGTACGTCTCGCACGGGACGCAGTACCAGCCCTCGTAGGTGCCTTGGTAGATGTCGCCGGCCTCGTAGATCGTCTTGAGGAACTCTTGGACACCCCGCTCGTGGCGCGGCTCCGTGGTGCGGATGAAGTCGTCGTTGGAGATGTCGAGCATCTTCCAAGCATCGAGGAACTTCTCGGCGATCGTGTCGACCCACTCCTGCGGCGAGACCCCGTTGGCCTCGGCGGCCTGCCCGACCTTCTGGCCGTGCTCGTCGAGTCCGGTCAGGAACCAGACGTCGTCGCCGCGCAGCCGGCGATAGCGGGCGAGCGCATCGGCGGCGATGGTCGTGTAGGCAGTCCCGAGGTGCGGAACCGAGTTCACGTAGTAGATAGGAGTGGTCAGATAGAACGACTGCTTCTGGCTCATCTGTTTCGGCGCTCCGTTGCCGTGGGTAATACTGGAAGAGGGAAAGGCTTTGGGGAGCCTTGCGAAAGATTCTAACTGTTTCAGCGTTGCGTGATTTCGCGTCATCAGGGAAAGGCGGTCGGCGATGCATGACACAGGGATCGTACGGAGGGTCGACGACCTCGGCCGAATCGTCATTCCCATGGAGCTGCGCCGCACACTTGGCATCAAGGTCAAGGATCCGATGGCGATTTTCGTAGAGGGAGACCGGATCATCCTCACCAAGCACAAGGACGCGTGCGCAATCTGCGGTGCCTCCGACTCCGAGACCGTCGATGTCAAGGGCCGTCCGGTCTGCGCGGACTGCGTCTCCGCAATCAAGCGGACCTAGCGGCGCATGGACACGCTTCCGGCCATGACTCTCGACATCGCCGGGCCACCCGCCTACTTGTGCGCGATGTCGTAGACCTCGCTTCGCGACACTCCAAGCTCGGCGGCCACCTGCTTGACGGCTCCGCTACGCGTGCTTCCGGCTGCGACAACCGCGTCGACACGCGCCCGGATATCGGCCGCGTCCAGCTCGGCCTTTGGCGCATCGTGTGGTGGGGGGCCGACGAGCAGAACGACCTCGCCCTTAAGCGAGTCCCTGCCCGCGATCTGAGCCGCGACCTCCTCCACGCTGCCGCGCACTACCTCCTCGTGTAGCTTCGTAAGCTCGCGCGCGACGGCGGCTCGGCGTCCCGGGAAGGCCTCGGCAAGCGCGGCCAGAGCGGCGGCGCTTCGGCGTGGCGACTCGTAGAACACCAGCGTGGCGTCGAGTGTGGCGAGCGCGTCGAGTTCTCGGCGGCGCTCCCCGGCCTTGCGGGCCAGGAAGCCACCGAAGTAGAAGCGACGCATCGGTAACCCGCTTGCAACCAGCGCGGCCAGCAGTGCTGAGGCCCCGGGCATCGGCTCGACCGGGACCCCGGCCTCCACGGCGGCGGCGATGAGCCGGGCGCCGGGGTCCGAGACACCCGGCGTGCCGGCGTCGCTCACAAACGCAATGACCTGCCCACCCAACATCCGCTCGACCAGCTGCGGCGCCTGCCGCTCGATCGTGTGCTCGTCGCAGCGCTCAAGCGGGGTCGCGATCTCGTAGCGCGTGAACAGTTTGCGCGTCACCCGCGTGTCCTCGGCAGCCACGATGTCGGCAGCCTTCAAGGCGTCGAGGACGCGTAGCGTGACGTCCCCGAGGTTGCCGATGGGCGTTGCGCACACCACTAGGCGACCGCCGGCCGGAGCGCTACTCATGCGACGGCTCGGCCGAGGCGTCGGGAGACCAGCCTGCAACAGGTGGAACGGCGTACCCGGCGGGCGACGCACTGGGGGCAGTGGGATAGCTCGGCGGTATCGGACGGCCGTACGCGGGCGGGATGTAGCCGGGTTGCGGAACGAATATCTCTCGGCCAGTCATCCGGCGGTACAGGATCGTCCAGAGGGCGGACGTGAACGTGCCCCAGACCGCCACGTAGAACAGCGAGACGGCGATCAGCACGATGATCCACACACCCACAAGAAGCGCCACCAGACCCCAGTTGCGTGCGACAGCGGCGGCGATGCCCGGTACCAGGAGCACAAGCGTCACGATGACGATTGGGATGGCCACAACCAGCCCCGCAGCGACGTTGAGTCCCCAGTTGATCAGCCACATCAGCGCCGTGTCTTTGAAGCGCGCGCGAAAGGTCTTGTACGCATCCTTGGCCGACTGGATCGCGCCGATTCCGTCGAGCACGATTCGGCGCAACGCGATGACGTAGACGATGCCCAGCACGAAGCTCATCACCAAGATGAGCGGTATTCCAATCACGAGTGATCCGCAAACCGGGAGGATGGCGCCGACCGCCCCGCTGCCACCGCGCGCCACCGCCAGCGCAATCGGAACGCCGACTGCCGCGACCAGAAGCAGCAAGGCCACGAGCAGGGGTAGCTGCACGAGAATCCCGAGTCCAAGCACGCTCCACAAGCGCGAGAATCCTTGCTTCCACGCCGAGCCAAGCTGAGGTGTGCGGCCGTCCTCGATCTCGTTGACGGCCCAGACCAGTCCGCCCTGCGCGGCGAGGTTGAGCACCCACATGAACAACGCAAACACAATCCAGATGAGTCCCGCAGCGATCAGGACCGGAATCCACCTGCTGGCCGTCGAGCTCAGCTGCTGTAGCTGACCTCCCGAGAACGGCGATGTCGAGCTTCCGCCCGAGGAGGTCGAGCCCGAACCGAAGGACTGGCCTGGGCTGTAACCGCCACTCCCCTGACCGCCCCAGCCCGTGATGCCTGCGAAGATGCCGAGAACCCAGAGGAAGCGATAGCGCCACGTGATGCGCCACGCCTTCTTGATGATCTGTCCGTACTCCATCTTCGACCTCCTGGTCGCGGTGCTATGCCGGTTCGATTGGGGTGTCGTTCCCGATCGCGGGCCCGTCGTCCCGCCCGGGCTGGTTCGCCCCTGGCTCAACCCGTGGTTGGGACGCCGACGCCGACTGAGTCGGCTCGGTCGGCAGCAGCATATTCGCCATCATCGGCCCCGCGGGTGGGTGCTGCGGATAGCCGTTGTTGTCGGCTGGGTGGATGGGGCGGGGCGGGGCGTACATGGGTGTGGGAGCAACGTCGAGCCCAGTCATCTGCCTGAAGAACGCGGTCCACATAGCGTAGGAGAAGATGACGAACGGCACGACCAGCGCAATCGCAAGCGGCCCGCTTATGGCGTAGGCCCCCAGCAAGTGGCTCAGCGTCGGCAACTTCTGACCGGCCGCTGTGGCGATCTGGACGGGCACGCCCACGATTCCGACAATCACGGCCCAAACGATCCCAAAGCCAAGCTGGATCAGAGAGAAGACGAAGACGTTCTTCTTGCGCGCGCGCAGGGCCTTCCACGCCGAGCCAAGCGCGTCACCGGAAGTCCTTCCGCCGATGACGCCGTAGCGAACCGCGATCGAGCCGTACGCCGCCGTGAACAATGCGAGCAGGATGAGGAGCACGAAGAAGACAAGGTAGCCGCAGCACGCGCCCGCAATCGCCGGCACTGGGTTGAGGCCGCTGTTGCCAGACTTGGCCGCGACAGCGACCCCACCGATGACTGCCACTACGAGTGGGACGGAACACACTGCCGCAGCGACAAAGGCGATCAGCCCCACCACGAACTCGATCACGAAGACCCTGCCGAACCGGCGCCCACCCACGCGCCAGCCGTCGGACGTGCGCGCCTTTCGGCCGGCGAGTACCTCGTCGCTCAGGTGCGTCAGTCCGCCCTGAAGGATGAGGTTGGCGGGGAGGCAGAGAATCGAGGCAAGCACCACGGCGGTGAAGTAGACGAGTTGAACAACCACCGCGGTCGATGGGTGACCCGGATACACGGTCGAAGCCATCCGCAGGAAGCTGGATTCGCCGACCGCATTGAAGGATGCCAGCACTACGAGAAGCACGACAACGCGCACGGCCTGAGTCGAGGCTACGAACCCCCACATGCCGCCGGACTTCAGCGAACGAAACGACCTTTGGATCATGTCCGAGTAGTTCAAAGCGCCTCCCCCTGCCGCGTGAGTGATGCGGCGACGCCAGCTTGATAATCGGGCGAGATAACTGGCGCTTCGCGTCCGGTGAGTCTGCGCCAGAACAGGGTCCACAGCACCGAAGACCAAACTATGACAGCAACGCTGTAGACGAACAGCACCAGCCCTGCAGTCAGACAAGCCAGCAGGGTCACGAACATCGCTGGGCCCGAGAATGCGTGCGCCGCAGCGACCAACAGTGCCACTACCGCCCCCACGATCGCCGCCAGTATGCCCACGACGATCCCAAGTGCGAGGCCCGCCGCAATCCCGATGCCCGCCTGCAGCAGGTACAGAAGCGCCACGTCGGCCAGACGACTTCGTGCCAGCTTCCATGCCGAGGAGAAGGCGAATCGCCACTCCTGGCCTTCAACAGCTACGTAGCGCAGACCGAGGTTGACCAGCACCGCCAGGGGGATGCCGATGATTCCGACGACACTCGAGAGCACGGAGTTGATCGCATTGCCCCCGGTGATGGCCGCGACGTTGGGCGCTTGGCCCATGCTCAACGGAATCGAGATCGTGAACAGAGTGAACAGAGCGATTGCGAGCAGGTAGACCAGACTGGGCAGTGCCGCGATCGCAAGGAGTCCGATCGTGCGCCACCACACGCCAAAGCCGTCGCGCATGCCGAGCCCGACCGACACGTCTCCGCCATCAAGCACGGCAGAGGTCTGCGTGATTGCGCCAACAGTAGCCGCGACATCGAACACGCCCAGCACCGCCCAGCCCACGATGATTGCCACGATGCCTGCGACCATCTCGGGCGCCCAGCGCTGGATCCCCGCGACGACCGCGGGCAGCGCCGACGCAAGTCCGCTGCTTGCACCGCCACTGGCGGCGGCGCTCCCAGCGACAACCAGCGCCTGCGTCAACAGTGTCATCGGGACTATCAAGCCCATGATGATGAGGGTGTACACGCCCAGCTGAAGCGCTGAGATGGCCCCGAGCCCCCAGAGAGTGGGCGTGCGTCGCAAGATGCGCCACGACTCGCGCAACATCCCCGTCCAGTCCACCCGCTCCCCCTTCGCGCTTCCGCGCCCCTAGTCCAGCTGCCGGAGCTCGTAGTCGCGAGAGCCCATCTGGTGCTCCTCGCCGTAGCGCATGACGATCGTCCCGTCGATGCCCGTTATCTCACGGAACTTGTCAGCACCCGGAGCCATGCCTTCACCGCGACCGCCCGGAAGTCCAGGTGCCGCAACGATCATGTCGTAGGCTGCCTGGTCGATCGCGACGATATCCGTCGAGGCCAGAACGCCGATATCGGCGACGACCGGGGCGTCGGAGAAGCTCCAGCAGTCGCAGTCCGGTGAGATCTGGGTGACGAAGGAGACGTAGACGACCTTGCCTTCCTTGCCCGCCAGTACACCGGCAGCGTGCTCCACGATCTTCTCTTGAAGCGCCTCGGGCGTGGTCTTCCACTGGGTGGCGATTGCACCGAACGAGCAGTTCGCGACGCATTCGCCGCAGCCGTAGCACAGCTCGAAGTCCACAATCGCCACGCGGTCGGGTCCGATGGCGATCGCAGCGACCGGACACGCCTTCATGCAACGCCCGCATGCCGTGCACTTCTCGGCTTCGACCTCGGGCTTGAAGTCTGAGTGCATGCGCTGCTTGGCGCTGCGACAGCCGAGCCCCATGCCCACGTTCTTGAACGCTCCACCAAAGCCGGTCGCCTCGTGGCCTTTCACGTGGGTGATGACGACCAGCGCGTCGGCGTGCACTGCCGCCGAGCCAATCCGGACGGAGTCGAAGTGCTTGAAACCTTCGATGGGTACCTCGCAGGACTCGGCACCTGCCAGGCCATCGGCGATTATGATCGGCGCCTCGACGGTCGCGTATGAGAACCCGTGCTGGATTGCGTTGGTCAGATGATCGACCGCGTTCCAGCGCTGGCCGGAGTACAGGGTGTTCGCGTCGGTCAGGAAGGGCTTCCCACCGTGAGTCTTGATGCGCTTGACTACCTCGCGCGCGAAGATCGGCTGCACGAAGCCGGTGTTGCCTTCCTCGCCGAAGTGCATCTTGACCGCGACAAAGTCGCCCTCGGCCACCGCCGTCGAAAGCCCGGCGCGCTCGACGAGTACGCCGACGCGCTTGACCAACGACTGCTTCTTCGGGCTTCTGAGCGGCACGAACCAAACGGTAGGCTTGTCGGCCACTAGTGCATCCCCTCCCGCGCATCGTGCTCGTCGAAGGACATCGCCGCAGCACCGAGAATGCCCGCGTCGTTGCCGAGAACCGCTTGGGCGACAGTGACGTCACGGCGTCCGGCAAGCGCCTCTCCGCGCATCACCTCGGCGGCGCGCTCGACCATGAAGTCGGCGCTCTCGCCGATGCCGCCACCGATCACGATCAGCGCGGGGTTGAACGTGTTGACGAAGCCGACGAGCGCTCGGCCCAGAATCACGCCGGCGTCGAGCAGGATCTCGCGCGCTGAATCGTCGCCGCGCTGGGCGGCGATCAGCACGCTTTCCGCGGTGACCTCGTCTAGCTTGCCGCCGGCCGCCGCGAGTATCTCTCGGCCGCGGAACGTCTCGGCGGCGTTTCTGCCGGCCTCTGCAAGTGCGGGTCTGCCGAGATACGCCTCGATGTGGCCTTTGCCGCCACACGGGCACATGCGCCCGTCGAGCTCGATGACGATGTGACCCAGCTCGCCGCCGAGTCCGCGGCTGCCTCGGTACATCTCGCCGTTGAGGAACAGTCCGCCACCGATGCCGGTGCCCACCGTGATCATCACGAAGTCGCGCGCGCCTTTCGCGGCGCCCCAGCGCGACTCGCCGAGCGCCGCCAGGTTACCGTCGTTGTCGATTGTGACCTCGCGCTTGCTGCGAGACATGACGAGCGCTCGCACGTCCACGCCGGCGAGCGGCAGGTTGGTGCAGAACTCGATTGATTGGCGCAGAAAGTCGATCTGGCCTGGGATGCCGATTCCGATTCCGGCAATCTCGGAGTCATGCACCCCGGCAGACACCTCTTCGACCAGGTCGATGATCGTATCGACTACAGCAAACGGGCCGGTCTTGGGCGTCAGGCGCTTGGCGTCTTTGAGGATCCGGCCCTTGCGCTCCACCAGCCCGACCGCGATCCGAGTGCCGCCGACGTCGACGCCGATGGCGTAGTTGGTGCGCATGATGAGTAGTCCTCCCCGGTGCGTGAAGTGTGTGCGCCCCACCATGGCGCGCTACCAGTTCAGTCTACCCCACGGGACTGACACGACCCGGCTCGACTGGCCAGACCCGAGGCATGCGCCATCGACCCTAGTAGTCCCAGATGATTCCCTGGTTCTTGATCAGGTGGAGCTCGCGCATACGCTCGAGCATCGTGCCTTCGGGAACGCCAAATAGCCGCGAGAGGTATCGGTAGTCGTTGAACCACAACCGCGCCTGTTCGGCGACGAGTGAGGTTGGCATTATCAGTTCGCGCGCAACGGAGTCCGCAGCGTTGTGGTCGAGGTTGCCGCGGGGAAACGAGTCGCCCTCGTCGGCAAGCACGAGTAGGACGTGGCCAAGCATGTGCGCTATCGCACGTCGCCGTTCGATTTCGGGACGCGTCGCGTTGATCATCATGACCGGCATACCGTCTTCGTAGATGGTAGCCGCGGTGAAGAATGCGGGGAGATTGACCGAACGCATAGGGATGCACAGCGCCGCGACGACATCGTCAATCGGCACGGGCGGCTCGGTGACGCCAACAAGTGCGAGCGCGTCCTCGGCCACCTGTCGGAAGTATGCTTCGGTCCTGAGTTTCAAGCTTTCTCCGTCAACGACAAATCCCACGATGCACTCGTGTTCTACGTTCATCGGTGCTGTCCCCCACTGCGAGCATCGTCACACTGGCAACTCGCAACAGTTCATGTGACCGCCGTCACAGATCACGCTCAGCATGGTCGTGTAGGCGGGCGCCCTAAACGCCGATACCTCCTAGAGCTGGGCAACTGCGTGCGAAGGAGGTGGAAGTGGCCGTCGAATCCGAGACATACCCTCGAGCCGAGGAGACCCTGCGGCTGCTCGCCGCCGCAGCAGGGTGTGCTCGGCTCTACCCGCCGTCCTCGGCTCTGCCTGCTGAGGCGGTAGCCAAGTTCACCCGGCGCAGCAACGAGGTCACCGGTTCGCAGGGCCCGCTGCGCTACTCCGTCGACCCCGACGGCTTCCACATGGGCGACGCCGATCTCGGCGGCGGAAACAGCCAGGTGGTCGCGCTGGCCAAGTCGCTGCACTCGCTGCAGGTCGGCCAGGTGGTCATCGCGCCAGGCCTGACCGACGCCGAAGCGGCCGCGTTCGTCACAATCGCCAACGCCGAGCCCGCCGCGGTACGCGCGGTCGGCGGGCCGCGCACCGTTTTGGGCTCAGCGCACGTCGCGCACATCGCCGTTGTCGAAGTCTCGCTTCGCGCCTCCGACGAGGACGGGCTGCTCGGCATGGACCTGATGGCCGCGCCGCTCGACGACATCGCGGGCGAGCTGGAGGGTGCGGCGGAGCATTGGGCCGAATCCGCAAACGGCGCCGGCGACGATCAGATGGCCGCGGCTGCCGATCGGCTCGAGACTGCGACACGCGACATCGCGATCGAGCGGGTCTCGGCGGCCATGATGCGGCTCGACGAGAAGACGCGCATGAAGGTGCTCGCCCAGTCGCTGCGCTCCGACTCAAACGGGCGGCGCATGGACGGCATGCTCGACGTAATCGCGCACATGAAGCCCGCTTCGCTTGCGCGCCTCCTCACCCTCGTCGCCGAGCAGGCCGGAACCGATCCCAAGCGCATCGCCGCAGCCCTACCGCTCACGCCCGAGATCGCAAAGCGCCTCCGGGCGCTGCTCGCGCCGATGCCGCTGGACGACCCGACGGCCCCTCAACCGCCTTCGGCACGCGAGCTTGCAGCCGATATGGCGCTGCCTCCGGACGAGGGCGAGATCGCTCGCCAGGTGGCCGTCGCCTCGCCGCAGCTCTCGGCGGGACGGGCGCTCGGCACGGCCGTGGCCATCACGCGCGCGGGTACGGTGGACATCGAGTCCGTTCGGGCGATCGGCGACACGCTTCCGCAAGCAGCGCGAGACGGGTCGTTTCCCCACGTGCGTGAGGCGCTTCGCCGCCTCGACGAGTTGGGCAGCCAGCCCGAGCTCACGGTGGAGATCAGTCAAGCGCGCGCCGTGCTCTCCGACCCCAACGTGCTCGCCGACGTCTGCGCCGCGGTGGCGACGGATGCGGATGCCGCGATCGCCGGCGAGATCCTGCACGCCGCCGGGGCCGCCGGTGCCGACGCCCTGCTCGAGACCTACATTCGCGGCACCGACGTGCAGCGCTCGCTGCTGCGACCTGCGCTGCGCGGCATGAGCGAGTCGATCCTGGGAGTGGCTCGTACGCGCCTGCGCAACGAAGAGCCTCGCCGAGCGGTCGCGATCCTGGCCGTGCTGGCGGCGCTGGGGGACCGGCGCGCGATTCCGGTCATGACCCAGGCGCTCGCTCATCTGGAGGAGCGCGTCCGGTTCACGGCGATCACCTCGCTGGCCGACACGCCCGAGCCCGAGGCCGCCAACGCGCTCATCAAGGCGCTCAACCACCCGGAGCCCGAGACGCAGCGATTCGCCGTTCGCGAGATCGGCCGCGTCAAGGCGGCCCCGGCGGTGCATCAGCTCACGCGGGCGCTCGAGGACATCAACGTCTTGCAGCGAACGTATGAGACGAAGAAGGAAGTCATCCGGGCGCTGGAGCAGATAGCTACTCCCGAGGCACAACACGCTCTCAGGCGAACCGCCGACCGCGGCTTCGTTTGGGGCAGAAAAGGCAGAGAGTTGCGCACGCTGGCCAGGCGCGCGCTCGAAGAGATCGATGCGGCAGATTACGCGCCGCCACGAGGAGTGGAGTGACCGTGACGGACGCACCCTATCGTCCCGAGAACGAGGGACCGCTTTCCAGCCCGGACGAGATCGTCGCCGAGACCCGCTTCGTCGCGGTGCAGGCGCCGTTTGCCACGCCCGAGAAACTGGAGCGCGCACGCGACCTCGTACGCACGCTTGCCGTTGCCGACACCAACGCCGCGCTCTACCCGACCACGCACCCGCTCGTCGCAGCCTCCCTGACCGACCTGGTCGGCGGCGTGCAGCGCCTGGCCCAGTACGGCTTCGAGGATGTCACCGTCAACATCTACAAACGCACCCTGTTCGTGGAGAACCAGGTGTTCTCCGAGGAGAGCGTCACCTACAGCAAGCTGGTGGATGAGTTCCTCTCGCGCGGCATCTCGGCGGTCACCTTCTCCTCGACCATGACCGCCACGGAGGCTGCAGCGCTCGTCGAGTTGCTCGCCGAGCAGCGCGTGACCGACATCGAGGCGGCCCGCGACTACCTCGACGCCCGTCACGTGCGGGGAGTCATCGTCGCCGAGACCACGACACTGGCCGACGCCGGCGACGAGGAGCGCAGCCGAGAGGTCCGCGCGCGGGCTCGCGAGAGCTATGACGCTGGGCTGGGCGCGATGCGCGACGTCGAGTCGCAGGCCAAGCTGGGGCGCATGCTCGAGGTCGGGCCGCTGCAGCGAGTCGTTGAATCGATGCTCGACAACCTGCTGCAAGATCCCGCGGCGGTCTTGGGCCTGACGGCCATCAAGGGACACGACGACTACACGCTGAACCACTCGATAAACGTGTGCATCCTGTCGATCTCGCTGGGCTCGGCGTTGGGACTTGCCGGTGAGGAGCTGCACTCGCTGGGTTTGGCAGCGCTCCTGTACGACCTGGGCAAAGTCCGCGTTCCAGAAGAAGTGCTCATGAAGAGCGGTCCCCTGACAGCCGAGGAGTGGGGGCTGGTCAAGCAGCACAGCCAAGAGGGCGCCGACCTGCTCAAGCGACTGCAACTGGGCGACAAGATGCCGATGATCGTAGCCTTCGAGCACCACCAGCGCCACGACCTTCTGGGCTATCCAGAGTCGACCGGCGGCGAGCAGCACCTCTTCAGCAAGATCGTCGCAGTCTGCGACGCCTACGACGCGATGACCACCCAGCGTCCATTCCGCCGAGAGATTCGTCCCGACAAGGCGCTCGCGGTGCTCATGCAGGGCCGCGGCAAAGCATACGACCCCAACGTGACCAAGTCGCTGGTCGCGATGCTCGGCATCTACCCGATGGGCGCCGTAGTAATCTTGGGCGACGGCTCCACAGCGGTTGTCTACCGGGTCAACAACGACGACCTGCTGCACCCGCGCGTCAAGGTGCTTGCCGACCCGCAGGGCCGCTGGCTCGAGACGCCGGACGTGCTGGACCTACGTCTGGTCGACCCGCTCACCGGCGCGGCAACGACCGCGATCAAGGATTGCGTGCCCGCCGCAGACGCGGGAGTCGACGACGTCTGGCAGTACCTCTAGAGGCGCTTTGGCTCCGCACGAGCTCCCACGTTGCCCAGCGGTCACTGCGGCGCGAGGGCTACTCGGCGGGAGAGCCCTCCGCGGGCGGCGATACGCTCATCGGCGAGGTCGACCCTGGTAGTACGCGTTCGCCCGCCCTCGCAAGCACGCGCACGACCGAGTAGAGCACGATCGAGCTGCCGAGGGACTCGAGGGTCTCCTCGACGCCCACCTCGATCAGGCGCAGGGCATACATGCTCTTGGGAATCAGGTCGCCCATCGACTCAATCACGGTGGCGGCGAAGACGAGCACTCCGAACCCGATTACGAGCAGCAGTATCTCCCGATGCCAAAGGCTCCAAGCCAGCCTGAACTGCGGCCAGAGCCACCAGATGAGTGCGATGCCGATTATCGCGAACAGCGGAATCCAGAGACTGCCGCCGTGCAGCTTGTGCATCTTGTGGCCGAGCGCAGCGAGCAGTCGGATCTCGGCGAGGTTCAAGGCATGCCAGGACTGCAAGAGCTTCGACGTGTTCTCGTGAACCTGCCCGATTTCGTCGGCCGAGAAATAGGTGAACGCCAAGCCGCTCACAAAGAATAGCCGTCGCAGCGGTCCGACACGCTCGTCGGATTGGAAAAACCACAGGGTGAGCGCGAAGAAGGCGAGCCCGATCAGCAGAAGCTGGCTGCCTTGCCACCAAGCGGCCACGTTTCCTTCGCCGTTCATGTCGAAGAGGAACGTCAGCGGCTTTGCGCTCGGCGTTTGGGGGAGCCAGATCGTGAGTGAATACATCACGGCGAAGAAGGCATCGACAATCAGAGCGCCAACGAGCACGCGCTTCGGCATCAGCTTCCAGTTGTCGCGAGGCTGGCTGGTCCTAGGCTTGGTCATCGGGCACTCCGGACATGTTGCGAAACGAGCAAGACACCGCGGTGGCGCGCGTGTTACGTATTGTGACACAGCCTCTAGGACCAGCGAGGAACGGCCGAGTTATCAGCCCAGCGGGTCGCCGAAGTAGCGCCAGAAGATGGTCCAGAACGACGTGACCCCGCTGTAGTGCGGAGTGTACCGATACTGGGCGAAGGTGCCCTCGTTGTTGCAGACCTGGGCGTTGCCGTCGACGGGCTCGCTCTTGCCCGGCTTCCAGTCGCGTGCGTTCTTGTCGAACTTCTGCGCCCCCCACCAGATCTGGTTGCCGAAGCCCTGCATGCTCGCGTTGTTGTTCCCGCTGTCGGGCATGCCTGCGCCCATCGCGCCGTTGTACTGGCTCTGCGAAGGGTTCTTGGTGGTCAACAGGCTCTGCTCTTTTTGCAGAGTCGCCAGGATGATCTTTGGGTTGATGTTGAAGTGCACGGATGCATCCGAGATCATCTGGGCCGCTGTCTTGGTCGCGCCCGCGTGATCCTTGCCCGTGTAGCTCTTCAGCGCGCCTGGTTGCTTGTCCAAGAACGCCTGAATGTCGGTGGCGGTCATGGCACTGCCGCCTCGGAAGTTGCCCTCCGAGACAACGTTCGCGCGATCCATCTGGTCGCGAGGTATGCCACCAACCGGCGTCGTGGTCAGCTTGCTCGAGTCCACTCCGGGGGTGAAGACCGTGTTGATCGCGACCGCCTTGGCCTGCTCGGCGGCTAGTTGAGCGAGCAGCTGCGCCTGCTTCTTGTCGGCGCTGGATTGAAGGACCTGAAGCTGGGCGACTCGGGCCTGAAGGCTCTCTTGCAGCCACGCCTCCTCTGTCTGAGAGAGGCGTAGGTCCTTGACCAGCTGAGCGTCGCGCTCGGTGATGATGGCGAGGTAGTTCACGCGTTTGACCAAGTCGGAGATGGACGTCGCGGTGATGAGGCTCTCAAGGAGGCCGACTGTGGGAGTGCGATACAGCTCGACGGCGCGCGACGCGAGCGAAGAGCGCGCGGCCTCGAGCTGCGCCTGACCCGACGCGATCTGGCTCGTGATCTGCGTGACATCGTCTTCAGCGCGATGCAGCTCTCGGGTGATTGCCACGTAGTCGGCGACCTGCGAGCCGAAGTCGGCCTGCATCGCGGCGACCTGAGCGGTCTGCGAGGCGGTCAGCGAGACCTTCTGGGTCGACTTGGCCGCAGTAGCGGGAGCCGGGGTCGCGCAGGCGAACGCGAGCAGCAAGAGCGCGACCGCAAGCGCTCGAGCAGCCAAGGCGTATCTATGCGTGGCACTGTGAAGCACGCCGCCTCCTTGGCGAGTCCCCCGCCCACCATTACTTATCGGCAAGTAGACGATACTACGGAGTACGCATGCGCAATGCCAGCTTGCACGCGGCGCTCGCTTTCTGTGTCGCCGGCTCGTTCACCAGCAGTAACAAAGGTCCCGGTTGCTCCGACACTGCCCAGCCGATACTATTTCGACAGGTATCGAACTGCCAGAGGAGCCTGACCATGATTACCGACACCACCGTCGAGCCCGACCAGCTCGAACTCGTCTTCCGCGCTCTGGCCTCCGCGCCGCGCCGCGAGATCCTGCGCCTGCTCGCCACTGGCGGAGACGACCCCAACTCCGAGTGCTGCTCGGCGACTGAGGTGTGCGCCTGCATCTTCGCCGAAAAGCTCGGCATCGGAGCGCCTACCGTCTCGCACCACATGAAGTCGCTGACCGAGGCCGGCCTCGTGACCTCGGAGAAGCGCGGCCAGTGGGTCTACTACCGGCTCGTGCCGTCGGCGGTGCAGGCCGCCGCGAACGAGCTGTTGAGGCTTGTCGGCTGTGCGCCCGGTGACTGTCGTGGCTAGCGGCGTCGCGAAGAAGCTATCGTTCCTGGATCGCTACCTGACGCTGTGGATCTTCCTCGCGATGGCGGTGGGTGTAGGAGTTGGCGCCCTCCTGCCCGTCGTACCGGCGTTCATCGGCCAGTTCACGACGGGAACCACGAACATCCCGATCGCTATCGGCCTGATCGCGATGATGTATCCGGCCCTGTGCAAGGTCCGCTACGAGGAGCTCGGCGACGCGATGCGCGACAAGAAGGCGCTGGCGCTGGCGATGCTGATGAACTGGATCGTGGCGCCGAGCGTGATGTTCCTGCTCGCAATCACGATGATGCGCAGTCGTCCGGAGTACATGACCGGGCTGATCATCATCGGCATCGCGCCATGCATCGCGATGGTCATCGTCTGGAACGGGCTGGCTAAGGGCGACACGGAGTTTGCCGCCGGGCTCGTGGCGATCAACAGCGTGATGCAGGTTCTGTTCTTCAGCGTCTATGCATACGTGTTCGTGACAGTGCTGCCCACGTTCTTCGGGCTGGGCGGGGTCGTGGTCAGCGTCTCGATGGGCGCTATCGCCCGGACGGTCGCCATCTACCTCGGCCTGCCGTTCTTGGCGGCCGTCATCACGCGCTTCTCGCTTCGCGCCGCGAAGGGGGCCCGTTGGTACGACGAGGTGTTCGTGCCGCGCGTGGGACCAGTCACGCTGGTAGCGCTGCTGTTCACCATCTTCGTGATGTTCTCGCTCAAGGGCGCCTACATCCTGCGGCTGCCGCTTGACGTCGCGCTCGTGGCCCTACCGATGCTCGCCTACTTTGCGATCATGTTCTTCCTCACGTTCTTCGTCGCCAAGGCAATCGGGCTGGACTACGCCAAGACGACTACACTCTCGTTCACGGCAGCCTCGAACAATTTCGAGCTTGCCATCGCCGTGTGCGTTGCCGTGTTCGGCATCAACAGCGGGGCCGCGTTCGCCTCGGTCATCGGACCACTCGTGGAGGTACCCGTGCTGATCGGACTCGTCAACGTCGCCCTCGCCTTCCGCCAGCGCTACTTCCCCGCCGAGTGCCTGCCCGACGAGGCCGAACTGCTCGGCGCGGCCGACTCGGCCATCGGCGCGCTGGAGGCTGGCCGATGAGCCCGCGGCGAATCGCGATCTTCTCGGACGTGCACGGTAACTTGCCGGCGCTCGACGCGGTGCTGCGCGACATCGCGGTGGCGGGAATCGCGGGGCGCAACGTGTACTGCTTGGGCGACCTCGTGGGCTATGGGCCCGACCCTGCGGGCGTAGTAGCGCGGGTGCGCGACGCTGGCATCCGGACGGTGCGCGGCAACTACGACGACGGCGTCGGCCGTCGGCGCGGCCAGTGTGGCTGCTACTACAACACCGAGCAAGCCAAGCTGGACGGCGCCGCGAGCTACGAGTTCACCGACGCGGCTCTCTCTGCCCGCGACCATAAATGGCTCGCGGACCTGCCGGACGAGGTCCGCTTCGAGGTGGGCGACGTGCGCGTGATGTTGGTGCACGGCAGCCCCCGCAAGATCAACGAATACCTGCTTCCGGACCGCGAAGACGAGTTCCTCGCGCGGTTGGCGGACGTCGCCAAAGCCGACGTCGTGTGCGTGGGTCACGTTCACATGCCCTACCACCGAGTCGTCCACGGCGCCGATGGGCGCGCTATCGACTACGTCAGCGTGCCCTCGGTGGGCAAGCCCAAGGATGGCGATCCGCGAGCGGGCTGGACCGAGCTCTATCTGGGCGAGGACGGCGAGGTCGAGCCGACCGTCCACCGCGTCGAGTACGACGTGGAAGCCGTGGTCGCAGCGATGGCGGCGGCCGGACTGCCGGCGACGCTGGGCGAGGCGCTGAAGCGCGCGTAGGCTGCGCAGCCGCGCCCCGCTACCGTTACTCGCTCTCGAGCAGGTCGTCGTGATGGCCAATCGCGGCCAGTGCTGCCTCAAATCCCGGCAGATCGCTAGCGCCGACGTAGCGCTCGCGAATCCGCGCGGCGGACAGTTTGCGACCCGCCGGCGCACACGCAATCATGCGCTCGACCGCTGCGACGAATTCATGCTCGGCTTCTGCGTCGGCGCGGTTAGCCAGCCACGCGTCGTACGCGGCGTTGGCCTCGGCGGCCGCCTTGGGGAAGCGCTCCTCGGCGATCCGGCCGTCCTTGAGGCGAAACGTCCGATCGGCCAGCGACGCGAGCTCCGTGTCGTGCGTCACCGCGACAATGGTGACGTTCTCGCAGCGCGCGAGTTCGCGCAGCAGGTCGACGATGACCGCCCCGGTCTCGCTGTCAAGGTTGCCGGTGGGTTCGTCGGCGAGA
>JARLGT010000055.1 GCA_031292615.1 Coriobacteriia bacterium
CCCCACCGTGCCGGCGGTGCCTACCAACCCCTCCGGGGAGGAAAGTAAGGGCTGAAATTGTGCGGTGGGGTTCCGATTTTTTGCAGCACCTTGTACCCGCGGTGCACCGCGTGCCTGGCGCGGAGCGTGGCGGGGAGTTGGCCTTGGTCATGGCCGCTCAGAACGGTAGCGAACAGGCGTGTGCCGAGCTCTGTCGTCGATATCGCGGGATGATTCGCTGCAAGGCGCGGTCGTACTATCTGGTTGGTGCCGATCGCGAGGACATCATCCAGGAAGGGCTTATCGGCTTGTACAAGGCGATGCGCGACTACGACGTGTCTCGTCAGGCAAGCTTCCACTCGTTTGCCGAGCTGTGCGTGACTCGGCAGATCATCACGGCGGTCAAGTCGGCCACACGCCGCAAGCATTCGCCGCTCAACGGCTACGTGTCGCTGTCTCGTTCCACGTCCATGGAAGAAGATGGCGAGCGGCTGCTCTCCGACATCCTTGCTGCTAAGGGCGTCTGCGACCCGGCTGAGATCGTTGTCGCTGCATGGGAGACCGACTTCATCCGCACTGGCGTGGCCGAAGCGCTCTCTCCATTCGAGGCGAGGGTGCTGACGCTCTACAGCAACGGCCGCTCGTATCAGGACATCGCGGACACGTTGGGACGCCACACAAAGGCCGTCGACAACGCTCTTCAGCGCGTCAAGCGCAAGATGGAGACGCAGATTAGTAGGTGCAGGGCCTGCTAGAGCGCTGACACGCCGAGGCGCGTTCGCTACACTACGGACGCTCGCTGGCGTAGCTCAATGGCAGAGCAACTGATTTGTAATCAGTAGGTTGCGGGTTCAACTCCTGTCGCCAGCTCCACGTACATACCGAACGGCCCGGCGCTCAAGCGACCGGGCCGTCGCGTTTGATGGGACGAAACGCCGTTGCAGCCTCGCGTCAGGTTGCGGACCCCTCAGCGCGTGGATCGCGGGGCTGTTGCCCCGGTGACCACAGCACCTCACCGATCGGGACGGGGCTTGCGATGTTCTTCAGCTCGAAGTCGCCGAACAACTGCGTCGTGGGTCCAGCCTGAGAGGCTCCAGCGGTGAGCACGTCGCCGGTTGCGAAGATCTGGCCACCGTCGGCGAGGTTCATCACTCGGGCGGCGAGGTTCAGGCCAGCGCCAATGAACGGTCGGCCGCCGTTATCGAGCACGACTTCGCCCGAGGCGATTCCCATGCGCACCAGCACCTCGCGCTCGTTGTCGTGTGAGGCATTGTGGGCCGCAAGCGCGGTCTGACCCTCGACGGCAGCGCGGATCGCGTCGGCCGCCGATTCAAATGCCGCGACCACGCCGTCGCCGCCGGTCGACTTGCCGCACCCGTGGTGGCTCACGATGATCGGAACGAGGAGGTCGCGGTGGCGCTGGATCGCCTTGGCGGTGGCCACACTGCCGTCCTCCTCGGTCATGCGGGAGAATGACTTCATGTCGGTGATAAGCACCACGCGCTCCGAGGTGTGCTGCGCGGCGAGCTTGTCCTCGGCGGTGGCGATGAGACGCAGCAGCTCGTCCACGTCGGCGTCCTCGGCGGCCATCGAGACTTGGCGGGGTTGCGGCGTCACGACGACCGGCACGCGAGCAAACAACGTCTCCCGCATGGCGATGAGCCCCATCGCGACGACGAGCGAGCTGACGAGTGCGATGGCCATGGCGGCAGGTGACATCGGCAGGCCGAAGACGAGGCGCACGACGACATCACCGATGGCCACGACGCCAACGCCGGCAGCAGCACCCGCGAGCGCGTCGGCGAGCTTGCGCTCTTTACCGCGGCGACCGGCAATGCTGCCCGCAACGACAGCGGCCAGCGCCCAGATGCCAGCCTGGGCGATCAAGGCTGGGGCGTGTGCAACGCGGCCTGCTTCCGCGGAGAGCCGGCCAACGGTCTGGCCGGAGATTGTCTTGAAGCCGTCGGTGATCCACTGGGTCGACACAAGGCTTGCCGAAGGATTTGCGAACGACACCATGGCGGGAGTCGGACCACCGGTCACCACCACGGTCAGGGCTTGCTGTCCGCCGAGCACGCCGACGGACTCTACGACCAGACAGGTCGCAGCGGCCGCAAGGGCGCCTTCAGTCGGCCCCAAGAGACATCCCGCCAGTGCGGCCACCGCCCAGACCGGCCCAAACAAGGCGCCCAAGATACCCAGGCCGACCAGCATGAATCCGACTGCCCCGTGACCGCCCAGGTATCGTTCGAAGACGAAGGCGACGATGAGGACGAAGATGCCTACGATTGGCTGCGCCGCGAGGAGCGGAAGGCAGAGCCCGACGAGGGCAAGCAGCACTCCGAGTTCGGAGTTACCAAGCGTGAGCAGCCCGGCGCCCAGCGCGAAGGCGGCAGACAGCCACATCGGCTGCACGTGCATGGCGGCCATGCCGCCCCAGGTGAGTACGGCAATCGCTGCCGCGCGAAGCCACTGGAGCAGCTGCGCGTTCTTCCTCCGAGCTTCTGGCACGGTCACTCCTTTTGCCGAGAACCGCTGGCGAGGCCCGATCGGTCTCGATTCGGCACCGTTCTGGGAAAACTCATCTCGTGAGCTAAACTCTGCATCACATCCTGCGCCCCACGAAAGGGGGAGTGCATGCCCAACGATGAGTTCCTCGGCCGTGTGCCGATCTTTGCGAACTGCACGGCCGAAGAGGTGTCCGCCATCGCTGGCGTCGCTCAAGAAGGCTTCTTCCAACCCGGTCAGATTATCGTCACGCAGGGCACGCCCGGACAGGCTTTCTACATGATAACGGCTGGAAGGGTGGAGATTCTTCGCGACGGGCATTCGCTGGGCACCTTCGGGCCCGGCGACTTCTTCGGCGAGATGTCGCTCCTGGACTCGGCGCCGCGATCGGCGACGATTCGCGCGATCGACAATGTGTCGTGCCTCATGCTGTCGAGCTGGGACTTCAAGGCTCTGCTCGAGCGGCACCCTTCGATCGCGATCAAGCTCCTTGAGGTGCTTAGCCGTCGGCTTCGTGTCACTGACGAACGAATCGGGAGGTAGTCGTGGCGGTATCTCGAGAGACCGGCGCGCAGCTTCTGCAGTCGGTCGCCCAGCGCATCCTTACGCGCTACCTCGGTCGCGGGTCGGCTCAGGGAGCCGAGGCCGTTTCGGGAAGCCTCACGTTCGCAAGCCGCGGCATCGACATCACGTATTCGGTCGGCGGCCAGCGCCGTAGTGTCAAGGTGAAGGCCGACCCATACTTCGGGACCGACTCGGCCAAGATCGGCGACCGCTCCCTAGCCTTTTATCGCGCCGACACTGGAATGGCCGCGCTTGAGGCAGTCGCGAACTCCACCACGCGGCAGCCAGGCTGGATGATCGAGTCCGACGCCGACGAACTGTGCTACTACTACCTGGCACTTGCTCAGCCCGAGGACGAGGTCCGCGCTCTTCTCGGCGAGCCTGACGAGGTGTTCTTCTCGGAGCTCCAGGTCGAGCGCGACGATCTCATCGTGATCCCCATGGCCGAGGCCCGCTTGTGGTTCGAGGCCAACGCCGATTCCTATCCACCACGGCCGGTCTTTCTGGGCACGACTTCTGCGTGGTACAGGCTCGTTCCAAGAGCGGTGCTCCAGAGTCAGCTTCCCGGTGTTAGAATCGTCGGGCCAGTGTTCGCTTCACTGACGCTCTAGACACCCGGCGAGACTCCTCGCCGAGCCGGCGATGAGGGCCTGCGATACGCCCGGCACCGTGGTCGGCGTTGACACCCGTGGCGGGCGCGGCTTACAATCCGCGACGCCTATCTAGGGCGCTGCAACTTGAAAAGCGTACAGAGGGTCTATTTTTTTGTCTCGCGGGGGTGTGCCCGAGTGGCTAAAGGGGACGGGCTGTAAACCCGTTGGCTACGCCTACCCAGGTTCGAATCCTGGCGCCCCCACCACGAGACGCCTAAAGTGTCGGATGTACTACGTGCGAAACGCCCACATAGCTCAGTGGTAGAGCACTTCCTTGGTAAGGAAGAGGTCACCGGTTCAAGCCCGGTTGTGGGCTCCACACGCCTAATCCAGTCGGTTCGCTCACACGTGCGGGCGACTACTCGCGGCGGTGTAGCTCAGTTGGTTTAGAGCACGCGGTTCATACCCGCGGAGTCGCTGGTTCGAGTCCAGCCACCGCTACCAGGTACCACGCGCCGCCGGACGTGACGGCGCTTAACGCAAGATGACAGGTAACCTAGCCAAGAGCACGACGCAGGCTTTCTTGAGACGGACCGCCGTCGGCGCAGATGTGCCGGCACCGTCGCAGAGGTCCCCGAAGGAGGAGACTAATGGCGAAGCAGAAGTTCGAGCGCACTAAGCCGCACGTCAATGTGGGTACGATCGGCCACGTCGACCACGGCAAGACCACCCTCACCGCGGCGATCACCAAGCGCCAGGCCGAGAAGGGCTTTGCCGATTTCACCCCGTTCGACCAGATCGACAAGGCTCCGGAAGAGCGCGAGCGCGGTATCACCATCGCTATCGCCCACGTTGAGTACGAGACGGAAACCCGTCACTACGCTCACGTTGACTGCCCGGGTCACGCCGACTACGTCAAGAACATGATCACGGGTGCGGCCCAGATGGACGGCGCAATCCTCGTCCTCGCCGCCACCGACGGCCCGATGGCCCAGACGCGTGAGCACATCCTGCTCGCTCGCCAGGTTGGCGTTCCCTACATCGTGGTCTTCCTCAACAAGTGCGACATGGTGGACGACGAGGAGCTCATCGAGCTCGTCGAGATGGAAGTTCGCGAGCTCCTCACCGACAACGAGTTCCCCGGTGACGACACTCCGATCATCCGCGGCTCGGCGCTGAAGGCTCTTGAGGGCGACGAGGCGTGGGTCAAGGGCATCGACGAGCTGCTTGAGGCCGTCGACACCTACATCCCGCTTCCTCTCCGCGCCACCGACAACCCGATCGTGATGGCTAACGAAGACGTCTTCACGAACACCGCTCGTGGCACAGTCGCCACCGGCCGTGTCGAGCGTGGCGTCGTCCACGTCGGCGACGAGGTCGAGATCGTCGGCATCACCGACACCCGCAAGACGGTTGTTACCGGCGTTGAGATGTTCCGGAAGCTCCTCGACGAGGCGCAGGCTGGCGACAACATCGGCGTGCTGCTCCGCGGCATCGCCCGCACCGACATCGAGCGCGGCCAGGTTCTCTGCAAGCCGGGTTCGATCACTCCGCACACCGAGTTCGTCGGCCAGGTCTACATCCTGACCAAGGAGGAGGGCGGCCGTCACACTCCGTTCTTCGACGGCTATCGTCCCCAGTTCTACTTCCGCACGACCGACGTCACCGGCGTCGCTCACCTGCCGGAAGGCACCGAGATGGTCATGCCGGGCGACAACGTCGAGGTTCGTGGCGAGCTCATCAACCCCATCGCCATGGAAGACGGTCTCCGCTTCGCCATCCGCGAGGGTGGCCGCACGGTTGGCTCAGGTCGAGTCATCCAGATCATCAAGTAGGACCCTCTCGTCGCTTTGAAACGGGCGGGGCCCGGCTCCAAGCCGGGCCCCGTTTCACTGCTTACGAGCAGGCCGAACGAGTTTGACAGTGCCGAAAACGGGGTGCTAGAGTACCCTTCCGCGCCCAGTCCGCTTATGGATCGGGGCGGCAACAGGAGGACCCATGCGAACGCTGGTCACGCTGGCCTGCACCGAGTGCAAGCGCCGGAACTACACTACGAACAAGAACAAGCAGAACAATCCTGAGCGCATCGAGTACAAGAAGTACTGCAAGTGGTGCAAGACTCACACCGTTCACCGCGAGACCCGCTAGGGGTCTGGGCGGGGGCGGGGATGCAGGCCAGTAGCTCTAATGGTAGAGCGCCGGTCTCCAAAACCGGATGCTGGGGGTTCGAGTCCCTCCTGGCCTGCCAACGAACTCACCGTCGCGGCGACACCGCCGCGACGTTTGCTGCGCAAGGCGGCTCAAGCAGCCGCCAGAACGGATGGATGAGAGATGGCCAAGGCAACGACAGCTGACACTGCGACCGACAAGGTGGTCAAGACCGGCAAGCCCGGCAAGGCTGCTCCGGCCGCCAAGCCGAGCTTCTTCGCACGCATCGCGCAGTACTTCCGCGATGTCCGCGCCGAGATGACTCGCGTTGTCTGGCCGACCCGCCCCGAGGTACTCAACTCAAGCGTGGTCGTCGTGACAGCGCTCATCTTCTTCATCGTCTTCATCGCGATCATCGACTACGTCGTGGTCATTCCGCTGCTCGGCATCGTCTCGAAGATCGGCGGATAGCACATGGCGAAGAAGTGGTACGTGATCCACACCTACTCCGGCTACGAGAACAAGGTGAAGACCAATCTCCTTCACCGTATCCAGTCGATGGGCATGGACGAGAAGATCTTCAAGGTCGAGATCCCGACCGAGTCGGTCACCGACATCAAGGAGGGTGGCCGCCGCGTCACCTCCGAGAAGAAGGTCTTCCCGGGCTACATCATTGTTCAGATGGAACTCGACGATGAGTCGTGGTACGTGGTGCGCAATACGCCGGGCGTCACAGGGTTTGTCGGCTCGCAGGGCAAGCCGGTGCCGCTCTCTCGCGATGAGTTCCAGCGCATCATGAAGCGCACCGAGTCTGGCGGCGCCAAGCAGCGCACCTCAACGGACCTGGTCGAGGGGATGGGCGTCAAGGTCACCTCCGGTCCGTTTGTGGACTTCGATGGAACGATCTCTGAGGTCAACGCTGATGCGGGTAAGGTCAAGGTCATGGTTTCGATCTTCGGCCGAGAGACCCCAGTAGAGCTCGGCTTCGACCAGGTGGCGAAGCTGTAGAATTCGGAACCACCCGGTGCCCACGCGCCGAACCGGTTGTGGAGCCGGTTCGGAGCTTCTCGCTAAGAGGCGCCGTGCGGATAGATAGATGACAGCGGCTGGTTCCCGGCCGTGTGACACGAGGACGGTAGAAAGACTTATGGCCAAGAAGGTTGTCGGCTTCATCAAGCTGCAGATTCCGGGCGGCCAGGCCAACCCGGCCCCCCCGGTCGGTCCTGCGCTCGGTCAGCATCAGGTCAACATCATGCAGTTCTGCCAGGCGTTCAACGCTGCGACTGCAGACAAGATGGGCACCATCATCCCGGTCGAGATCAGCGTCTACGAGGATCGCTCGTTCACGTTCATCACGAAGACCCCGCCGGCGGCCATCCTGCTCAAGCAGGCCGCGGGCGTCGACACCGGTTCGGGTACCCCGAACCGTACCAAGGTCGCTCAGGTCACCAAGGCGCAGCTTCAGCAGATCGCCGAGACCAAGATGCCCGACTTGAACGCCAACGACATCGACGCCGCGATGAAGATCATCGCTGGCACCGCCCGCTCGATGGGCTTCGAGATCGTCGACTAGGTATTCGCACGCGCTCGTTCGTGGTGCATTCGGCGCCGCGTGATATGTGGGAGGGCCGGGCTGGCCCGCTGACCACGGAAGGAACGACACCATGCCCAAGCACGGGAAGCGCTATCGCGGCTCCGCCGCACAAATCGAGATCGGCAAGCTGCACACTCCGCTCGAGGCAACCAAGCTCGCGGCGGCGGTGACCACGGCCAAGTTCGACGAGACCGTCGAGGCCCACTTTCGGCTCGGCATCGACACTCGCCAGGCAGACCAGCAGGTCCGCGGCTCGGTGTCACTCCCGAACGGCACCGGCAAGACCGTCCGAGTCGCCGTGTTCGCCGACGGTGACAAGGCGCGTGAGGCTGAGGCCGCTGGGGCCGACGTCGTCGGCAGCGACGACCTCGTCGAGCGCATCCAGGGCGGCTTCCTGGACTTCGACGCCACCGTCGCGACTCCCGACCAGATGAGCAAGGTCGGCAAGCTCGGCAAGATCCTCGGTACCCGGGGCCTCATGCCGAACCCGAAACTCGGCACGGTCACGCAGGACGTCGCGCGTGTCGTCAAGGAGCTCAAGGCCGGTAAGGTCGAGTATCGCGCCGACAAGTTCGGTATCGCTCACGTCGGCATCGGCAAGGTCTCGTTCACGCCTCAGGCGCTGGTCGAGAACTACGGCTCCGTGCTCGACGAGATTCTTCGTGCCAAGCCCGCTGGCGCCAAGGGCAAGTACATCAAGTCGATCACCATCGCGACGACGATGGGCCCTGGCATCCCCGTCGACCCCAGCAAGGTTCGCGGCCTGCTCGACGAGGACGCCGAGTAGTACGCGTATCCGCTCTGCCCGTGGAACGCGCTTGACGCCACGGCGTCGAGTGCTCATACTCCGCGGCGCGTTGAAAACAGCACAGCACGACGATCCAACTGCCGAAGACAGCCGGTGCCCGGACGTACGGGTGTAATGGAGCGCGAGAGCGCTTCGCCTGCCGAGGTGGTCGTACGCACCGCTTGCGGTGCATGAGCTCAAATGCAGCTCGCGGCCCCCGCTGCTTCTCGGCGGGGGCCGCGTTTTCGTTTCTGGAACCTTCCGGGAGCGCGCGGCCCGCGCAGCGAGCCTCGAACATGAGGCTCGGACCGGGTCGCACGTGCTAAACGGAAAGGAGGTGTGTCTATGCCTACTGCTCAGAAAGAACAGCTCGTCGAGGAGATCAAGGATCGTTTCAACGATTCTGGTGCTGTGCTCCTCGCTGACTACCGTGGCTTGAGCGTAAAGGAGCTCCAGGAGCTCCGCGTCAAGCTTCGTGAGGCTGGTGCAGAGCTCACGGTCTACAAGAACTCGCTCACTGAGATCGCCATGCGCGAACTCGCTTTGCCGAGCATGACCGAGTACCTCGCCGGCCCGAGGCCCCGAGCTTGGCGCCGGGAGTGAAGTCGGCGATCACGAGGTCC